>CAUSIL010000015.1:0-17096 GCA_963531395.1 uncultured Campylobacter sp. | reverse complement strand
TAAGGGAGAAAAAATGTACGTAAAACTAAATGATAGGGTCTATCTAAACAAAGACAAGATCACTAGAATAAAGGTAGATAGCGTCCAAGACGGTATCAGGATTCGCTTCTACGAGGGGCAAAATCAGGTCGCTAAAAGCGGACGCTTCGAGACTGAGGCAAAAGCTATCGAGTGGCTAGAGAAAAATTTTATAAATAAATAAAAATTTCTACCTCTCGCAAAGGGTCGCGAGCCTCTGCGGCTAGCGTCTCTTTGCCTTAAAAACTCGCAACGAACAGCTAAATTTAATCTCCAAATTTTCTAATCATTTCCATCGCAAAAGCCCTAAATTTGCGAAAATTTAATATAATTACTGCATCAAATTTAAAGAGTAAAAAATGGCAAATTTAGATGAAATTCGAAAAAATATCATCCTAAAACAAGGCGTGCATTATTTTGATTTCGCGGCTTCGGGGCTTGCCTACGAGCCCGTAGAGCGCGAGATAGCGGACGTCCTCAAAACCTACGCCAACACCCACTCCGATAGTAGCTCAAGCGCCATCATCACGCAGCGGCGCTACGAGGGCGCGAGAGAGAGCCTAAAAAAGCTGCTAGGGCTTGACGAGCGGTTTTATCTCATCGCCTGTGGACAGGGTGCGACGGCCGCGATCAAAAAATTTCAAGAGCTGCTTGGCATCTACCTGCCGCCTGCGACCAGAAGCGCGATTGGCGAGGCAAATTTACGCGCCGCGCAGCTTCCGCTCGTGCTTGTTTCGCCATACGAACACCACTCAAACGAGCTTAGCTTTCGCGAGGGGCTTTGCGACTACCTGCGCGTGCCTCTTAGCGAGTCCGGCGAGATCGATCTGATTGCGCTTGAGCGCATCCTAAAGCTAAACGCAGCACGCCGCATCATCGGCTCGTTTAGCGCCGCCTCAAACGTCACGGGCGTTGTTAGCGACTACAAAAAGATCAGCGAGCTAATCAGAGCCGCAGGCGGCATCGTGGCCTTTGACTGCGCGGCGCTGAGCTCACACGCAAATTTAGACTGCGATTACTTCGACGCTATTTTCCTCTCGCCGCATAAGTTGCTAGGAGGGCCTGCTAGCTGCGGGCTTTTGGCGATCAAAAAAGAGCTGCTTAACAGCGATGTGCCAACATTTGCCGCAGGCGGGACGGTCGCCTACGCTAGCCGCGAAGGGCACGTGTTTTTGAAAAATCCCGAGCAGCTAGAGGAGGGCGGTACGCCGCCTATTATCGGGCTTATGCGGGCAAATTTGGCATACGCACTGCGAAACGAGGTGGGCTTCGAGCAAATAAAAAACGCCGAGGACGAGCTAGCGCGGCTTTTTGAGAGCGAGCTAGCGGGCATTGACGAGGTCATAAACTACGCTCCAAAGGGCGCGCCGCGGCTGCCGATAATTTCCTTTAACGTGCGCGGCGTTTCGGCGTATGATTTCGCCGCGAGCCTTAGTAATGACTTCGGTATCCAGACGCGCGCGGGCGTGATGTGCGCGGGCCCGTATGCTCACGATCTGCTGGGTATCAAGGAGGGGCGCATGCCAGAAAGCAAGCCCGGCTTCGTGCGCGTGAGCCTGCACTACACGCACACCGAGCGCGATGTGCTCTATCTCGTGGACGCGATAAAATCCTGCATCAAAAAACATCGCGAGCTTTGGGGCGAGGAAAAGGCGATGTATGAGATGTTCGGCGGGAAAATTTAAATTTAAGCAGGTTAAATTCAGCTCGTAAAAAGGTCAAATTCGAGCAAATCAAAAATATGCGGTCAAATTTGATTAAATTTAAAAACTAAAAATAGTAAATTTAAGAAAGAAAAAGGGCGCAAATCGCGCCCGAATCGCGCAAATTTAAGCCATAAATTCGACTCAAATTTGCGCGTAAAAAAGTTAGTTCTTGCGAGTATTCGCGTCAGGCGTGAAAAGCGGCTTATCTAGCAGCTTAAAGTCGCCGATAAATTTCTGACCCTCTTCGCTTGTCGCCCACTCGATAAATTTATTCGCGTTTTCGATGTCGGCTTTAGCGCAGTGTTTCGGATTTACCGCGATTAGCGAGTAGAAATTCTTTAGATCGTTGTCGCCCTCGTTGATGATAACCATCTCAGGCGCGCCTTTTTTGGTGTCCTCGTACTTGATGTAGGTGCCGCGGTCGGTGAAAGTAACGCCCTTTTGCTCGGCTGCGGCGTTGATAGTAGCTAGCATGCCTTGGCCGGTTTGCATATACCAGCCGTCTTTTTCAGGTACTTCGCCGATGATTTTTTTCCAGATACCTTTTTCTTTATTATCGGTGCCTGATTTATCGCCGCGAGAGAAAAATTTGATATTTTCTTTTTTGATCAGCTCAAAGCTCTCTTTTATGTCTTTGCCTTTAAATTTATCTGCGATCGATTTATCGGCGATGACGACGAAGTCATTGTACATTACGGCTTTTCTCTCGACGCCAAAGCCTTTTTCTACAAATTCTTTCTCAACTTTTGGCGAATGCACGAAAAGTATGTCCGCATCGCAGTTTTCGCCTAATTTTAGAGCTGCTCCTGTGCCTACGGCAGTCCATTTGATATCGACGCCGGTTTTTGCCTTATACGCAGGATAGATCGCGTCTAGTAGCCCCGTATTATCGGTGCTGGTAGTGGTAGCCATGATGAGTTCGCTATCGCCCGCAAACGCCAAAACGCTCGCAACTAGCGAGCCTAATATTACTTTTTTCATTTTTCTCCTTTTTTAAAAAGTATGCTATTATAGCACATTAAATTAATACTTAAGAAATATACAAAGGAAAGAATATTTGGATTATTTACTAAACGGATTTTTGGAGGCTTTTAGGCTGCTTTTTAGCGGCGACGAGGAGACGTATTCGGCGATCAGGGCGACGCTTTACACTTCGAGCGTTTCGATATTTTTTGCGATTTTAGTCGGTTTTCCGCTTGGATTTACGCTGGGATTTTACGATTTTCGCGGACGGCGAGTATTACGATTGCTCAGCGATACGGCGCTTGCGATGCCCACCGTTGCGATCGGGCTTATTTTGTATGCCTTTATCACGCGAAACGGCCCGTTTGGCGAGTTTGGACTGCTTTTTACGCTAAAGGCCGTGATGCTGGGCCAGTTCGTGCTGGCTCTGCCTATCATCGTCTCGCTAAGCGCTAGCGTCGTGGAAAACATGGACAAAAAGCACTATCTAACCATACTAAATTTACGCCTGAGCCCGCCAAGGCTCGTTGGCTGCGTGCTTTACGAGCTAAGATACGCTTTGATGGTGGTCGTAGCGACGGCGTACGGGCGCATCGTGGCCGAGGTCGGCGTGGCGATGATGATCGGCGGAAATATCAAATATTTTACTCGCACGATCACGACAGCGGTATCGCTGGAGACGAATAAAGGCGAGTTTGCGATGGGCATAGCGCTGGCTTTGGTGCTCATTTTTATCGCGTTTGCCGTAAATTTGACGATACACGCGCTAAAAAGGCTGGATAAATGAAATTTGATAAAGTTAGAAATTTTACGCTCGCAAAATGCGGTCTAGGCGCGTCAAATTTGAGCTTTTTTCGTAAATTTAACGAGAAAGGCGTGCAGTGATAAACGTTAGAAATTTACGCCTAAACTATGGCGCAAGCGAGATTTTAAACATCCCGCACCTTGATATCGACGTTAGCAAAATCACCGCGCTAACTGGCAGTAACGGCAGCGGCAAAAGCACGCTAATGCGAGTGATGTCGTTTTTGCAAAAGCCAAGCTCAGGCGAAGTGCGGCTGTGGGGGAGCAGCGCGCCGAGTCTAAATTTACTGCGCGACGTTAGCGTTTTGTTGCCAGAGCCCGCGCTTTTAAAACGCTCCGTGAGGGAAAATTTTAAAGCCGTTTTAAAAAGCCGCGCAGTGCTAGCGGAATTTGACGAGCGAGCGAGCGAGGCGTTAAATTTGGTCGGGCTTGACGATAGCTTTTTAAACAAGCGCCACTTTGAGCTAAGCTCGGGGCAGACGCAGCGCGTTAGCTTTGCGTTAAATTTGACGCTTAGATCGCGGCTATATCTACTCGACGAGCCGACAAATAGCGTGGACGTGGGCACCTCAAAGCTGTTTGGCAAGGCGGTGCTTTATATGCGGCAAAGATACGGCTGCGGCTTTGTGATCGCTAGCCACGATGATAAATGGCTAAGCGCGATCGCCGAGGAAAACGTCTTTTTGCACAAGGGTCGCGTGTGCGAATTCGAGTACAAAAATATTTTCGACGCGCGAGACGGGGTTTTGAAATTTGACGAAAATGCGGTCGTAAATTTGCCGTCAAATTTACGTAACGCCGTAAAGATCGCCGTAAATCCAAGCAAAATAACACTAAGCAAAACGCCGATAGAAAGCTACTTGGGCGGCATCTTGCACTCGGTTTCGCTCTATCTTGGCAAAGATCTTTTGGTAAAAATCAAAATCGGCGACTTTTTGATAAAAACCCTGGTGCCTAATTCGCAAAATTTTAACATCGGCGAAAATATTTATTTTAAATTTGACGAGGAAGCGTTTTTGGGGCTTGAATGAGCCTCAAATTTTGCAAATTTCGCTCCAGGTTTTAAATTTAGGCTCGTTTAGCGCCCGTTAAAATAGCCTAGTTAAAAGTAAATATCAAAATAAAGCGTAAATGCAAGATATATGCGTAAATTTCACATTTCTTTTATCCCCTAAAAATCGCTATAAGCAATATGCAACTAAGGCATATTTAAGCGTATATTAATTTTTTTGATTTAATTTTTTTTAAGTATAAGAAATAAGCCAAAAAGTAGTATAGTTTCACAATCGAGAAAAATCTCAAAAAATAGATAAAAATGATAAAGGAAGGCGATGACTAGCAAGGGCGAATTTGCGGCGGGACGCGGGCTTTACTACTCGCTATTTTCGCGTTTTTTCGTTTTTAGCCAAGGCGCTGATAGATTTAGCGGCGTAAATGCGATGCTAGGCCTTGCCTCGGCGCACGCTCTAAACGAAGAATCGGCCGCCGCGATAATGCGCATACAGGCAAAATTCGACGAAAAAAATCCGCAAAATTTAGCGGATGAATTCGATGAAATTTTCCACGCTCTGCCAAGTCCGCTTAGAAACTCGCTGTCCTACTACGACGAGGGCTACGAGGTCGGACACGCCTGCGCAAAAGTGCGTAAAATTTTAGCCCGCACCGACCTTAGGCGAGATGAGGCTAAATTTAAAGAAAACGAAGACAACGTGGGTTTCGTGTTTGCGCTAATGAGCGAATTTATTGCGCGAGGGAGCGAGCTGGAGTTATACGGCGAGCTTGAGGAGCAGCTTTTTAAAGAGATCATAAACCCAAACATCGACGAGTTTATAAATGATCTTTTTAACCACGAAAGCAGCGAAGTTTACAAAGACGTCGCAGTGCTTTTGCAAGGATTTATAGAGTTTGAGCGCGTAGTTTTAAGCGCGCCTCGTCCTATAAATCAAGGCGAAAGCAAAAAGACCTTGGATGGAGTTTCAAGATCTGAGGCCATAAGAAGGCAAAAAAACCGAGTGAGAAAGCTAAAAGCTATGGAGGAAGAAAATGCAAAAAAATAGGCGAGAATTTTTAAAAAAGGCGGGGCTAGTCGGCGCGGTGGCGGCTACGGCTGGAGTAGCGACGGCAGCGGCATCAAACCTAAAATACGGTAAAAGCAAAAAGACCGAAGTGCTTTATAAAAGAAGCAAAAACTGGGATCTATACTACGAACAAGCGAAATAATAAAATTTAAGAAAGGATAAATATGTCTGAGGCAAATTTACATCTTATGCCCCACTCAAACGCAGTCGGGCGAAGATCGTTTTTAAAAATGGCCGCGCTAGCAGGCGTAGCGGGCAGCATGAGCGGACTGGCTGCTAGCGGCGTAACTAGAAGCGCCACAAAAGAAGAAATGGCAAATCCGTTTCCAAACTCTAAAATCGTAAAAACTATTTGTACGGTTTGCTCCGTTGGATGCGGAGTGCGCGCCGAGGTAGAAAATGGCGTTTGGGTACGCCAAGAGGTAGCTCAAGATCACCCGGTAAGTGCTGGCGGCCACTGCTGTAAGGGCAGTGACGTCATCGATATGGTGCGCTCTCACTGTCGCGTAAAATACCCAATGAAAAAAGTAGGCGGCAAATGGAAACGCATCAGCTACAAAGAGGCTCTTGATGAAATAGGCGCCAAATTAAAAGCGTATCGCGAGAAAAACCCTGAACAAGTGATGTTTCTAGGCTCTGCAAAAGATTGCAACGAACAAAGCTATTATATAAGCAAATTCGTAGCGATGTTCGGGACTAATAATCTAGATCACCAAGCACGTCTTTGACACAGCTCTACAGTCGCCGGTGTGGCGAATACTTGGGGTTACGGAGCTATGACCAATCATCTTGGAGATATCCAAAACGCGAAGTCTATCTTTATAGTGGGCGCAAATCCGGCGGTAAATCACCCGGTCGGCTTTAGACATTTTCTAAAAGCGAAGGAAAATAACGGCGCAAAGCTAATCGTGGTCGATCCAAGATACACGAGAACTGCGGCTAAGGCTGATTATTTTGCTCAAATTCGCACCGGCACGGATATACCTTTTATGTATGGCATGATGAATATCATCTTTCAAAACGGCTGGGAAGATAAGGAATTTATAAACGACCGCGTCTACGGTATGGATCTGATCCGCGAAGAAGCTGCCAAATGGACGCCTGAAGTCGTGGCCGATGTTTGCGGGATCAAAAAAGAGACGCTTCTTGAGATAACCGAAGTTTACGCCAAAAATCGCCCGGGATCGGTCGTTTGGGCGATGGGTCTAACTCAGCACACCATAGGCAGCTCAAATACTCGTATCGCTCCGATCCTGCAACTAGTGCTAGGAAATATGGGCGTATCAGGCGGCGGCTGTAATATCCTGCGCGGTCACGATAACGTTCAGGGCGCGACGGATATGGCAAATTTGCCGACCGAGTTACCCGGATACTATCCAAAAAACGAAGCCAACTGGAAATACTTCGCTAAGATGTGGAAGGTCGATTTTGAATGGCTCCAAAAGAATTTCGTTAAGCCTGAAATGATGTTTAAACCCGGATTTACGCTATCAAAATGGTGGGCGGGCGTGCTTGACGGTAAAAACGGCAACGAAGCCGTAGATAATGCCGGCGACAGTATAAAAGCCTTAGTGGTAATCGGCAACGGTATCACATCAACCGCGCAACAAGTAAAAGTAAAAGAAGGCCTAGATGCGCTTGAGCTTTTAGTGCTGGTAGATCCTTTCGTAAACGATGCCGGCGTGATAACTGACAAAAAAGACGACGTCTACATACTGCCTGCGGCGACGCAGTTTGAAACCAGCGGTACGGTTGTAGCGACAAACCGCAGCGGCCAGTGGAGAAGCCAGGTCGTAGAGCCTTTGTTTGAGAGCATGCCGGATCACGAAATTTTATTTGAGCTTGCCAAAAGGCTAGGCTACTATGACGAGCTAACGCGTACGATCAGAGACGCCGAAGGTAAGATCGAGTGGCCTGAGGTCGCTACGCGCGAGATCGCAAATATAATAAAAACTATCGGCATGACGGGTTGGACTCCGGAAAGGCTCAAAAAGCACCAAGAAAACTGGGATAAATTTGACGAAAAAACAAGTCTAGGAAAACCGGGCACCGTAGTCGAAGGAGAATACTACGGTCTGCCGTGGCCGTGCTGGACGGAGGATCATCCGGGCAGCCCGATACTTTACGATATAAACAAATCCGTTAGGCAAGGCGGTATGGGTTTTAGAAACCGCTTCGGCTTAGAGCATAACGGAGTTAGCCAATTAGCCGCAGACGGTAGCGCGCCCGTAGATTCGTTTGTCAAGGGCGGATATCCGGAGATCAAAAAAGATAACATCGAAAAGGTGCTAGGCATCACGCTAACCGAGGATGAAAAGGCTAAAATAGGCGGCAGCTGGATACATGACGATAGTAATATCATCGCTAAAAAATGCATGGAGAAAAACATCGCTCCGTACGGCAACGCGCGAGCTAGGACGATCGTTTGGACTTTTGCGGATCAAATTCCTCTTCACAGAGAGCCGCTGCATACGCCTAGATTTGATCTAGCGCAGAAGTATCCGAGCTTTGAGGATAAGAAGCTTCAAAACCGCGTCGATACAAAATTTAAATCCGTCCAGCTAGCAAAGGACTACTCAAAAGAGTTTCCTATTATCCTCACGACGGCTCGCCTCGTAAATTTTAGCGGCGCGGGCATGGAGACGAGAGCTAGTATGTATCTAAGCCGCTTGACGCCTGAGATGTTTGCGGATATCCACCCTGAACTTGCGGCTAAACACGGCATTAAAAACTGGGATTTCATCTGGGTTCATTCGCCTGAAGGTACTAAGGTTAAGGTGCGCGCCAGAGTGGTACCGTCCGTTAAACCCGATACCATCTTTATGCCGTTTCATTATGCGGGTTATATGCAAGGCGTTGATATGACGGGTAATTTCCCGGAAGGCACCAAGCCTTATGCGGTAGGCGAGAGCGCAAATACCGTCACTAACTACGGATATGATATAAACACTCAGATTCCTGAAACCAAAAGCGGTCTATGCCGCATAGAAAAGGCGTAAAATGAGCGAATTTAACGATAACAATAGACTTAAATTTTACTGCGACGACGATAGATGTATCGACTGTAACGGCTGTGCGGTGGCTTGCGACGAGGCTCACGAGCTGCCTCTTGGCATCCGCCGCCGCCGCGTCATCACGCTAAACGAAGGCGTACCTGGTAAGGAAATATCAACCTCGATAGCCTGCATGCACTGCGAGGATGCGCCGTGCTCGCTGGTTTGCCCGGTTGATTGTTTTTACATCAGAGCCGACGGCGTCGTGCTACACGACAAAGATATCTGCATCGGCTGCGGATACTGTCTATACGCGTGTCCGTTCGGCGCGCCTCAGTTTCCGCGCGAGGGAGTGTTTGGAGCCAAAGGTTCGATGGATAAGTGTACGATGTGCGCAGGCGGTCCGCTACCGACGAATAGCGAAGCCGAGCGCGAAGAGTACGGACAGGATAGAATTTCCGAAGGAAAGGTGCCGGTTTGTGCGGCGATGTGCTCGACAAAGGCGCTGCTAGTAGGAGAATCCGCAATGATAGAAAAAATCTACGGCGATAGAGTCAAGGCTCGCGGCTACGGCTTTAAAGACCTAAAACAAACTCCGACCTGGAAGCTTGCCTACTATGCTGGCGATAGGCTTAAAATAAAATCTTAAAATTTAGCTCGCTCTCGCCGAGATTGCAGGGGCGAGTAATCTCATCAAATTTGACGCGGTTTGTCTGCGTCAAATTTGACTCACGCTTCTTTGATTTCATTAAATTTTACATGGGTAGTTCGTTAAATTTGACTCATATTTCTTTGTTAGTTTGTCAAATCTGAATGCGGGTAAATTTAAAATAAAATGGATAAATTTAAGTATAAAAGGGCGGTCTCCCGCCCTAAATTTACGCTCTAACAGGCGATAAATACGGATTTGCCGAGTGCATCGACATCTCGTTTTGCTCTCTAAATTTGATAAATTCCTCTTCGCTTAGACGCCTGATGTTTGCTATCGTCATCTTTAGAGGCGTGATGCCTGAGAGCGGATCGGGATCGCCCGCGTTGGCTAGCTCGTTACCGTCGGCCTCGCTATAGTGGAAGGTCGTAAATATCGTGCCTTCTTTTAGATCCGGATTTACGCGTAGTTTGGCCGCGATCTGGCCGCGTTTGTTTTGTACGAGCGCGTAGCAGCCCTCCTCTAGCTCCCTCTCGCGAGCGATATCGGGACTCACCTCTATGAGCGCGCCCTCGATGCCAGCACCGTATTCAAGAGCCGGACACTCTCTAGTCATCGTGCCGGTGTGGTAGTGATAGACCTTGCGTCCGGTCGTAAATAGGCACGGATATACCTCATCAGGCACCTCGCTAAGCGCGCCGCTACCGACTGGGTAGCCCTCCGGGATATTCATCTTGGTTCTAAATTCGGCCTCAGCCTTTGCGCGCCCCTCTTTATCGTCTACGTAAAGTACCGGCGCGAAGCGGAATTTACCGCCAGGCAGCATGGATTTATGGTCTGCGTAAAGCACCGGCGTACCAGGATGCTCCTCGTCGGGGCACGGCCAGCTGATGCCGCCTAGCTTGCCTAGTCTATAGTAGCTTATGCCGCCGAAAAATTTAGGCATAAGCTCTCTTAGCTCGTTCCAAATTTGCTCAGGGCTCGCAAAGTCAAATCCCTCTAGCCCCATGCGGTTTGCGATGTTGCAAACGACCTTCCAATCAGGCTCCACGCCGCTAACGGGCTCGCTAGCTTTGCGCGTTCGCTGGACGCGGCGAGAGGTGTTTATAAACGTTCCGTCCTTTTCACCCCAGCCCGCGGCAGGTAGCACCACATCGGCCTTATGCGCGCTCTCGGTAAAGAAAAGATCCTGCACGATAAAACAGTCTAGGTGATGTACGGCGTGGACGAAGTGCTCGGTCCAAGGATCGCTCATTACGGGATTTTCGCCGTAGACGTAGAGAACTTTTAGCTCGCCGCTATCCATTTTATCCGGCGCTTGCGTTAGCTTAAAGCCCGGAACCGGATTTAGCTCAAAGTGCCATACTTTGCGCGCTTGCTCCTGCGCGTAGGTCGAGTTTACCGCGCCTGCCGGGATTACGTTAGGTAGCGCGCCCATGTCGCATGCGCCTTGGACGTTGTTTTGACCGCGCAGCGGGTTTACGCCTGCACCTTTTTTACCCAAATTTCCGGTTAAAACGGCTAAATTTGATAGCGAAAAGACGTTTGACGTGCCGTCGCTAAACTGTGTGATACCCATCGTGTAGCAAATCGCCGCCGCGCCTGCTTTAGCATACATTCTAGCCGCCTCTATGATGAGCTCTTTTTTTATGCCGGTTTCGCGCTCGAAACGCTCAGGGGTAAAGTCCTTAACCGCCTCTTTTAGATATTCAAACCCCTCGGAGTACTTCTTAATAAATTCGCTATCTTGCAAATTTTCGGCGATTATGACGTGCATCATCGTGTTTAGCGTTTTGATATTCGCTCCGATCGGGATTTGCAGATAGATGTCGGCTTTTTTGGCCATATCGGTGCGCTTTGGATCTACGACGATCATCTTTGCGCCGCGCTGAAGGCCGCGCTGCATCTGCATAGCGATGATCGGATGGCACTCGCTCGTGTTGGTGCCGATCAGTAAAAATACGTCCGTGTCAGTCGCAAATTCGACCAAATCATTAGTCATCGTTCCGTTTCCTAGCGTGCTGGCAAGACCTGCCACTGTAGGAGCGTGTCAAAGACGAGCGCAGTGATCGACGTTGTTGCTGCCCTGAGCTCGGAAAAATTTCTGAAAAACGTAGTTGTCTTCGTTA
Source organism: uncultured Campylobacter sp. (assembly GCA_963531395.1). Classification (GTDB taxonomy): domain Bacteria; phylum Campylobacterota; class Campylobacteria; order Campylobacterales; family Campylobacteraceae; genus Campylobacter_A. Next base: position 5,756 of record CAUSIL010000015.1, on the reverse strand, counting down.
TTTGAGCGCGCCGAGCTAAAGCCCATGATCGAGCTTGGGCCGTATTTTGCGACGGTGGATTTAAATTTATCCGCGAGGAAATCATAAACCTCCTCAAAACTCACTTCTTCAAGCTCACCGTGCTTGTCGTAGACGCCGTTTAGCTTTCTCATCATCGGACGGCTTAAGCGTTTAGGAGAGTTTACGAACTCCCATCCGAACATTCCTTTTAAGCAAAGCTCGCCGTCGTTTACGTGGTGGCCTTTGCTAGGTTTGGCGTCTACGATTCTACCGTTTCGCACGATAAGATCGATGCCGCAGCCCGTACCGCAATATGGACAGGTGGTCTTTACGATCTCTTCCATTTTTGCTCCTTTCTGGTATTACTGAAATTTATGAGATTATTATACAACGGCAAATATAAATTTAGTTTTAAAATTAGTATATTTTTTTAAGAATTATTTAAGTAATATGCAAATTTAGCATATTACTCTTTTGGCTAAATTTGTCTTTAAAATCGTATTTTGAAAGTAAAATCACATATTGGTTATTTTAGTAAAATTAGATAGTCTATCGGCGTGAGGATTTAGATGTCCGTCTTTAAACAATCTATCGGTACCAAAAAATTTTTCTAAATATTGCTGTTTGGAAAAATTTAAATTTATATTTTTATCGCCATATTTTCTATTGGCGTAATACTCATTAACTATTTCATCGCCTTCGGGTCTTTTATTTTGCCCCCATATATAATAGCTTAATACTTCTAGCGGATAATCGCCGCTTAAATCAATCGTTTCGCCGTCTTTCTTAGGCAAATCATTTGCTTCGGGTTCCATTGTCCTCTCCTTGCGAGTTAAAATTTATCTTGTTCTTTTGATTCTTTAAATTTTGGTATTGATTGAAAAGTATGTCCGTCTCATGTTTATCATCGTATAAATTTTTATAATAAAATATCGTGTTATAATCGAGATTGTTTCCCTTGTTGTATATTGAAATGAAAGAAAATATATATTCTCTATTGCAATCCGTATTTTCATCAATTATTTTTTTATAGTTATAGCAAAACGGGTATATGCTCTTTTTTTGTTGATAAACTACATCCCTAAATATAGAGTTTAAAAGCCTTCTATAACATCTGTTTTTTGGAGTAATTATGTCAAATTTTTTAGTTTTTGTTTCGTGCATAATTGGTAATTGTATGTCATTTTTACTTATAAATACAAAATCAGTAAATAGGTCGAATGAGTGGAAAGCGCCATCCCCAAACCTCATATATATAAAATTCTCTATAAAATTTCCATCTTCGTCAATCAAATGCTCTTGCTCCCAAGGATAAAAGAGCCGTAGCTTTAAAACCTCGTCGTTTTCTACAATCTCTTCGGCATTTTGTATAGGTTCGCCGTTTTTGCAAATTTTAGAACCCAGATCCATTAGATAATCAAAATTTAGCCTTTTATCCAGCTTCCAAAATTCGCATCTGTCATAGGGATATTTATCGCCGTTGCACCTTGAAAATCTTACTCTCTCATAACCGTTTTTATCTAAGTGAATATCCGCCATCTTGCCGAAATCCCTTCGCGGATAATTATCTAAGTAGTGAAGCTTTTTTAGGTAATCTTTTAAATTTAACTCTACGATCTCTCTTTGAGTCAGGTTTTTATCGCTAAAATCAATCGCTTCTAAGATTGCTGAAATTTTATGTGCAGGCAGCAAGGCGATAAATATGCAAAGCCAGATTAGAAAAACTATTATATAAAAGTATTTTAGACGCAAATTTGCCCCTATGCGGTATATTTATTTTGGCTCAATTAAGCTTAAGCGGATTCTTTCTTATCATCTTTGATAAAATATGATAGAAAGTTTTTGTATATTTTGCTGCTATTATATCTAAACTCTACTTTGCTACGCTTGTAGTTTTGCAAGACGCAGTTACGAGCGTAGCGAAGTAAAAGCAACTTTCATCTATCTCAAAGCAAAGCTTCTAGGCGAGCTTGCGAGCTGGAAATCTCACCTGAAAACTTAGATATCTTTTCACACTCTTTAGACATAAGAATTCTTATTTCTCTGAAGATTTTACATAGGGTTACTTCTGAAATTTTAGTTAAATTTGATATCTTTGATGCTTCTATATCTTCTGTGAAGTGCTTTAAAATTTCTCTAAATTTAGCTTCAGAAATTCCTAAATGGACTATATACTTATTTTTTAACTTCGCTACGCTCGTTACTTTTCAAGACCATAGCTCTCATCGTAACTTACTGCTTCTTATATTTGCATTAAGTTCCGTTGAGCTATTTATAATACAAAAATAAACTGATAGAAAATAAAGGGGAAAAATACAAAAACCAAGAAAACTTAAAGCTCTTAAAAGATCGATAAAATAGGGGTTTAAAAGGGATTTTTAGTATGGGTGGCTCCGGATGCTGGACTGATCATACGACTGAAAAGCCCAATAATTCTATATTTGCTTGCCTTTATAATCTTTGGAGATACACCAGGAGATACCATGAGAAACGAGATCAAATTTTATATTATAAAAATATCACTATTTTATTGCCAGGTTTTCTAATATTTTCCAAAAAATACCTAAAATTTATTTTTCCAAATCACGAGCAGAATGATGGCGCAAATAAATTATGTTTAAGTTAGTTTTAACTAAACTCACAGTATTCATATTAAGCCAGATGAAAAGTCGACTGTATTGGCCCAAAAGCCTATTTTATCGCATTGGTATAAGCTCAGAAATATCAAAGATAAAAATATTTTTGATTTTTACGTAGTGAACTCTACTTTTGCTTGCATTTTCTTATTTTTAACTATATTATCTCCTAAAACACATTAATAATCTTAAGGAAATAACGATATGAGCGAAACGTTTCTAACGCCAGCAGAACTTTTTGAGCAATTTGGGATTCCAATTCAGACCCAAGCCAAGTGGAGAATGAAAAATAACAATAAAATAAAGATACCGTTTATAAAGCTAGGCCGCAGAATCGTTTATAAGCGATCTAGCATAGAAGAATTCCTGGATAGCCTAGAAAAGAATAAGGTAAAAACGTAAATTCCTGCCGCCGACGATAGATTTAAGTTTTATTATAAATTAAAACTTAAATATTTTACCAATGTTAAAAAAATAACATCGGTAAAATACACAATCATAAATATATAAAGTTATAAAAGCCAAAAATCGCTATTTTATCTATTTTAGCGCAAAACATCATATCAAATTAGGAATAATTTCATAGGTATATTGGAAATAGTTACGAGAAATTTAGTTTTGAGGCTTTAGAAGCCAATGGCAAATTAGATATTAGGGTGGCTATGCTGATTTGACGATGTTTTCGCATCAAAGCAGACATTTGGCTTTTGGGCAAAAATCATAGATAAAGCCAAAATTCACAATAAAATAGTAAATCTTGAAGAATTAGATTTTAAAAATATTCAAAATTTAACAGAAAAGATAAACTTCTAAACTATCAAAAGGTAAAAATCTCATATAACCTAGCGGTTAAAATCCACTATAGAGCTTTTTATTTTAAAAACCTCTACAAGCTAAACGGTGACCAAACGCCGAGAATTTCAAGTTGCATCGTTAAGGCACTAGTCGGTATAGATTCGCAAGTGTTAGAAAATTTTATTGAATATATTTTTCGCTTAATTTTTACTATTTAATATCAATGCCTCAAAGTGCTTATCTGCTTTTATGGTCACGTTAATAGGTCTTAAAGATGCCTTTTTACCTATTTATACACACACTTATTATTAAGATATGATGACCGCTAAATATTTTAAGCCCCGGCTTGTTTTAGCCAAATTTACAACATGCGATTCTAACCATATCGCCGTCAAATTTAAACCCTCCACCTAACCAGCAATCTCCTTTTATCTTCAACGTTTAAATTTATAAAATCGATACCAAAAAGTTTGGTTAAATTTTCGCCCTTTAAAATTTGATCGGTTGCGCCGAATTCATATCCTAAGGGGCCGTTTAAAAGCAAGGTTTTATCCGCCGCCGCAAGCGCATGATCGGGATGATGCGAGGTAAAGATCACGCAGGTTTTACGCTCGCTATTTAGCTTTTTGATTAGGCTTAAAACGGCGTTTTGATGAAAGACGTCGAGGTATGACGTAGGCTCATCCATGACGAGAATTTTAGGCTGTAGTACTAGCGAGCGAGCTATAAGCACCAGTTGCATCATGCCGCCGCTTAGCTCGTCTACGTTTAAATTTAAATACTCGCCAACGCCCGCTATGCTTGCAGCTTCCTCAGCCATCGCCCTATCCTCTGCGCTGGGCCTTGAAAACGTACCGACATTTGCGTTTACGCCCATTAAAATCAAATCTTTTACCCTAAAGCTAAAAGCGATATTTTCGCTTTGAGGCACGTATCCTATGAGCTTGGCGCGCTCTTTGCCGCCAAGAGAGGCATGATAGCGGCCGTCAATCAAAATTTGGCCGTTTTTTGCTTTCAAAAGCCCTAAAATAATCTTTAAAAACGTAGATTTGCCTATGCCGTTTGGGCCCAAAATCGCAAGCGTTTCGCCGCTTTTTAGGCTAAGGCTCAAATTTTGCAAAATTTGCCTGCGCTCGTATGAAAAGCTTAAATTTTCTACGCTCAAGACCATCTTTTGCCCTTTTTAACGATGATGACGCCGATCATCGGAGCGCCTATAAGCGCGGTTAGGATACTTAGCGGGATTTCAGCCGAGCTCACGCTTCTAGCCGCGACGTCGGTTAGCATCAAAAATATCCCGCCTAATATCGCAGAAATCGGAACTAGCTGCGAGTTATCGGAGCCGTAAATCAGCCTCGCAACATGCGGCATCAAAAGCCCGACCCAGCCGATGATACCGGCGATGGCTACGCTTGCGGCCGTTATCAGAGTAGCAAGTACGATAAAGATAAAGCCTAAAAATTTGCTCTCGCCCAAAATGCTTGCATGTTCGCCGCCTAGGGATAAAATGTTTAGCTTCCAGCCCATTAGGCTCAAAAGCACGAGTCCGCTAACGCAAACGGGAGCAAGCGCTGTCACGTCGCTCCAAGAGATGGCGCTTAGGCTTCCCATCAGCCAATATACTATACTAGGCAGCTTTTCTTGCGTATCGGCGACGTATTTGATGGCAGAAATCAGCGCCTCGAATATCGCACCCGTGATGATACCGGCAAGCACCAGCATGAGCTTTGAGTTTTTGTTTGCCAAAACGCCCAGGGCGTAAGCTATCATGACGGCTAAAAAGCCGAAAATAAAAGCGCCTATTTGCGTAGCTACGGGACTACCGAAGGCTAAAATACAAACCACCGCGCCAAATCCCGCTCCGCTACCGACGCCCAGAATATTGGGGCTTACCAAAGGATTTGCAAACATCGCCTGAAATATCACGCCCGCTGCGCTAAGGCTAGCGCCTATCAAAAACGCCGCTATCAGCCTAGGCAAGCGCAGGTCAAATATCAAAGCGTAAAGCGTCTCTTTGTCGTTTTGATAATAATCAATTAGCCCCTCAAGCGAAATCCTACCCGCAAGCAGCGAAAAAACGACCGCAAAAGCTAGAAAAAGCGATAAAAACAGATACTTTTTCATTATCTAAAAAGCTCGTAAAATTTGCTCTCGCCATTTAGATCGAAGCGTAAAATTTTAGCTATCTCATCGTCATTTAGATCGTAGCCGTAGAGCAACTCGTAGCTCTTTTTCATCTCGTCTTTTAAATTTATATGCGCCTGCCCCGAAAACAACACGCTTAGTCACGCCCAGCCCAGGTGCGATTCGCCCGTTGGTGGCTCC
>CAUSIL010000014.1:0-17147 GCA_963531395.1 uncultured Campylobacter sp. | reverse complement strand
TACCGCCGGTAGCAAACATCGGATCGATGACGATAGCGACGCGCTCGCTAGCGTCTGCGGGCAGTTTAGCGTAAAAAAACTCGGCCTGCGCGGTTTTTTCGTTTCGCTGAAAGCCCAAAAATCCGACGCTGGCGTTTGGGATGATTTTAAAAACGCTCTCTAACATCCCCAGCGCAGCGCGCAAAATAGGGCAGATCATGACCTTCGTAGCTAGCTTTTTGGCCTGCGCCTGCGCGACGGGGGTCTGCACGCTCACGTCTTTTAGCGTCAGATCGCGTGTCGCCTCAAATATCATCAGATGGCTGATCTCATCGACTAGCATCCTAAACTGAAAGGTCGGAGTCGAGGCGTCTCGCAAAATAGCTAGTTTATGCTCGATGAGCGGGTGAGAGACTAGGCGGACGTTTGGTAGTTCGGCGGCATCGGCGGCGGTGAGATTTTTCATAAAGATCCTTAAAAGTTAGCGGATAAAATTTAAAAAACGCTAGGCTAGGGCTTTTTAAATTTTACCGTTTTGAGTCGTAAAAATCGCAAATCGCTCGTTTCGCGCGTAAGGCCTGCTCGCGGATAAGACGCTATTAGCGGGCAAAATTTGGCTCTCCGTTAGGCAACTTGCGCGCTTAGGGCATTTAGCTTAGAGCAAAAACGGCGCGCGATAAAACAAGGCTAAATTTAGCTCGGCGAGTCGCTCTAAATTTTAGACTTTTTAATAAAGCCAAAACTCGTAGCAAAATTAATAAATTTAGCACAGGCTAGCCCCGCTCGCCGCAGCCTTTAAAAGCTAAGAGCGGCGGGGCAAAGCGCCCCGCAAATTTAACTAAAATAACTTCGCTAGACTCGCTCTATACGCTTCTACGTCAAAATTTTTTACCCTAGCTACGCCGTCATCGACAGCAGCCTGGGCTACCGCAGGAGCCACGGCTAAAAGCACGCGATTGTCAAACGGTTTTGGTATGATGTAGTCTTTGCCGAATTTTAGCTCTTTTACGCCAAACGCTGCGCAAACTTCCGCAGGCACGGGCTCTTTGGCCAAATTTGCAAGCGCGCGCGCCGCAGCCATTTTCATATTTTCGGTGATTTTTTTAGCTCTGACGTCAAGCGCTCCGCGGAATATAAACGGAAAGCCAAGAACGTTATTTACTTGATTCGGATAGTCGCTGCGGCCCGTTCCCATCATCACGTCGTTTCGCACGCTAGCGACGTCTTCGGGGAAGATTTCGGGAGTCGGGTTAGCAAGCGCGAAAATAATCGGCTCGTCGTTCATCGACGCGACCATTTCCTTAGTCACGACGCCGGGCTTACTGAGGCCCAGGAACATATCCGCGCCCTTCATCGCGTCCGCTAGCGTTCTATCTGCTGTTTCGAGGGCGAATTCGACCTTTTCCGGGGTTAGATCGGTGCGGCCTTTGTGTATGACGCCTTTGCTGTCGATCATTACGATGTGCTTGGCGCCCAGAGCCTTATACATCTTCGCGCATGCGATACCCGCCGCGCCCGCGCCGCTAACTACGATTTTGATTTTAGAGATATCTTTGCCAGAAATCTCCATCGCGTTTATCATGCCCGCACTCGTTATCATCGCCGTGCCGTGCTGATCGTCGTGCATGACCGGGATATCGACTGCTTCTTGTAGTTTGCGCTCGATCTCAAAGCACTTCGGAGCGCGGATATCTTCTAAATTTATACCGCCGAAGGTTGGGGCTAGGGCTTTGCAGATCTCTACGATCTTATCTGGATCATGCTCGTCTAGCTCGATGTCAAAGGCGTCTACGTTTGCAAATTTTTTAAACAAAACCGCCTTGCCCTCCATCACGGGTTTGCCCGCTACCGCGCCGATATCGCCTAGGCCTAGCACGGCCGTGCCGTCGGTGATGACGGCTACTAAATTTGCCTTGTTGGTATATTTGTAGGCTAGTTCGTTGTCGGCTTCTATCTGCTTGCACGGTACCGCGACGCCCGGCGTATAGGCCATAGATAGGTCTCTTGCCGTAGCGCACGGGGTTTTTACTTTTATTTCTATTTTACCGCCCTCGTGATACGCGAGCGCCTCTTCGTTAGTTACGTGTGTCATTTATTCTCCTTTAAAATATTTCTTATTCGTTTTTTCGTCTCGTCCGCGCCCAAAACTTCGAGCACCTCAAATATCCCCGGACTTACGCTATTTCCCGTTAGCGCGACGCGAAGCGCCTGGGCTAGGTCTTTTAGCTTTAAGCCGTTTGCTTCTAAAAATTTAGCCGTCATCTCCTCGTAGCCTTTTGCGTCTAAATTTTCGCCTAAAATTTCGGCAAATTTAGCCAAATTTTCCTTACTCCCCGGCGTGATAAATTTAGCGTATGCTTTTTCGTCGTATGCGCTTGGAGCGTTTATTATCGTCCTTGCGCTTTGGCTCATTTCAACTAGCGTTTTTGAGCGCTCGCGCAATGAATTTAACAGCACCTCGCCCTTTGGCATCGCTTTAAAATCTATATCAAATTCAAGCATCTCTTTTGCTAGTCTCTCGTAGGGCAGAGTCTTGATATAGTGGGCGTTTAGCCACTCTAGCTTGCTTGCGTTATAGGTGCTTGAGCTCTTGTTTATATCGTGCGGATCGAAATACTTTAGCATATCGTCCATACCGAAAATTTCGTCGTTTCCGTGGCTCCAGCCTAGGCGCACGAGGAAATTTAAAAGAGCTTCCGGTAGATAACCCATGCGCTTATACTCCATCACGTCGGTCGCGCCGTGGCGTTTGCTTAGTTTGCTGCCGTCTTCGCCATTTATCATCGCGACGTGGTAAAATTTCGGCGCTTTAAAGCCCAGAGCGTCGTAGAGTACGATTTGTTTCGGGGTATTTGAGAGGTGATCGTCGCCGCGGATGACGTCGGTTACGCCCATCAGCGCGTCGTCTATCACGACCGTGAAGTTATACGTCGGCGTGCCGTCGCTGCGCGCGATGATGAAGTCATCCAAGATATCTTCGACTCTAAATTTAACCTCGCCTTTTATGCCGTCGTCGATCACTATCTCGCCGCTTAGAGGCGCTTTGATACGGATGACGGGCTCGACTCCCGCGGGCGGAGTACCCGTAAATTCGCGGTAGCGATTGTCGTATTTGGGCCTTTCTTTTCTGGCTTCTTGCTCGGCGCGCAGAGCGTCTAGCTCGTCTTTGCTCATGTAGCATTTATAGGCTTTGCCCTCGGCTAGCAGCTTGTTTACGTACTCTTTATAAACGTCAAATCTACGCGACTGATACGTCACCTCGCCGTCGTGATCCAGCCCGCACCAGGCAAAGGCCTCTTTTATCGCTTGCGTGGCTTCTTCGGAGTTGCGTTTTAGGTCGGTATCTTCGATACGTAGCAGAAACTTCCCGCCGTTTTTGCGCGCGTAGAGATAGTTATATAGCGCGGTTCTTAGCCCGCCGATGTGCAAGTAGCCCGTCGGGGATGGCGCAAATCTGGTTACTATTTTTGGATTTTGCATTAAATTTTACCTTTATAGCTTGCGCTTAAATTTAAAATGTTATAATGCTCAAATTATATTTACTTTAGACTTAAACAAAGGTTTTATATGTTAAAAAAGATCTCGTTCGCCGCGTTTTTACTCAGTTTTTGTCTGGCTAACGCTAGCCAGATATCAAACGGCATCGCCGTCGTCATCGAAAACGAACCCATCACGATAAACGAACTACGCAAAGCCGCCGCACAGCTAAAAACGGATGAGACGACCGCTCTAAATTTACTGATCCGCGATAGGCTAGAAACCGCGCAGATCAAAAACCTAAAAATCGAAGCTAGCGACTACGAAGTAAATCAAAGGCTAGAAAAAATAGCAAACGACAGCGGTATGAACGTAGCAGGCCTTCGCTCCGCCGTAACGTCAAAGGGCGGCGACTACGCGCAGTTTAAGGACGACGTCGCAAAAAGCATAAAGCAAGAAAAGCTATATCAAAGCATATTTTCCGAGGCTAAAATCAACATTTCAGAAAACGCCGCAAGAGCGTATTTTGAGCAAAATCCTAGCGCATTTGCCCGTTTTAGCGATATTAGCGTGACTAGGTACGTAGCCCCGTCGGCTGATTTTTTGGAGGTCGCTAGAAAAAGCTCCCCGATGAACACCAACCACAGCGTGCATATGGACGTGCTAGATCTAAAAAGCGAGCAAATACCGCCGCAGCTAAGAGAGATATTTCAGCAGACCGCAGACGGCACTTTCACGCAGATTTTTCAGACTCCGGAGGGCTTTGAGATGTTTTACGTAGCGGCTAAAAAAGGGCAGGTTGTGCCGTCTTTTGAGGAGGTAAAAAACGAGGCTATGAACGCGGTTTACAGACTAGAACAAGAGCGCGTCATCGGCGAATACTTCAACAAACTCCTCGCAAAAGCTAACGTCAAACATCTACGCTAAACTCAAATTCGGGCGCAAATTTAAGCCGATTTGATTCGGCTTAAATTTTATCTTCGGCTGAGTTTGATCTATTTTTATCTAAAATTAGCCGCTTACTCGCCCAAACCCGCACCTTTACGGCGCAAATTTCGCTAAAATTCGCTCCAAACGTAAAATCCTAAAAGGCAAAATTTGAACATAAACGAAGCCATAGAGGCAACCGCAAAAAAGCAAAAAGAGTGCAGACGTGCATTTGTAAAGTATCTATTTTTAGGGGTTTTATTTATCGTTTCCTGCCCGTGGGCGGTGCATTCGCTGCAAAGCATCTCTTGGATAGCGACCTTGCTTCGCTATTTTTCATCATTATCTATATTCCGTTTTTTCTCGTCGCGCTAGTTACGAACGGGGGCCGAGTAATCGACGCTCCAGAGGATTACAAAGCGTTTTATAAAAACGTTTTCGTCCGCGCCGCTATCCGCGAGGTAGATCCAAATTTTAGCTACGATCCGTTTGCCGGCATCAGCCGTAAAGAATTTCGCAAAATCGGCATCTATTCGCCTGACGAGTTTCGCGCCGAAGACCTAATTAGCGGAACGTATAATGGCGTCAAATTTAGCCTCAGCGAAGCGATCGATATCCCAAACGACGCGAAGCTAAATTTAGGCGACTCGGCGGCGCTAAATTTGCTATCCGCGATAGTTTTTGCCTGGGAGACGATGAAAGATATGCAGGCCTTTAGAGGTTCGGTTTTAGTCTGCGAGTTTTACAAGAAATTTAGCGGTCAAACTATAGTCGCGAGCCGCACTCTAAACACTAAATTTATAGGCGAAAAAGAGCAGATGGACGATACTCTTTTTAACGATGAATTTAGGGTTTTTACGGACGACAAGGTCGAAGCAAGATATCTTTTGACGCCCGCATTCATGAAGCGCTTGCGCGAGCTAAAAGAAAAATTTGCGGGAGAGATGGGCGTGAGCGCGGCGTTTATGGACGATAAATTTTATTTATTTTTAACCGGAGCGAAAAATAAATTTGAGACGACGCTCTTTTCGCCGCCGCCTAGCCTTGAGGACGCTGCGCGGATAAAAAAGGAAATTTCAGAACTTTTATCTATCATAGACGAGTTAAATTTAGGCCTTGATATTTTTAAGCTAGGATAAAATTTAAGCTTTTAATTTAGTCGCCGCATAAATTTAGACTATAAGCGGCGTTTTGGCCGCAAATCGCCTGTTTTATCTAAACCGTCGCGCCGATTTCTGCCGAATTTATTTTAGATGCGGCGGAGCGAAAGCTAGGCAAAATCATACGGATTTTTGCGGCGCCGTTTTGCCATGGATAAGGTAATGCCGATAACCGAATTTGCGTTTTTAGGATTTAGCGGATTTGCGGCTAAATTTATAAAACTCAAAATCTCTTTAAGCTTATGCGTCAAATTCCGCCCGCTAAAACGATTTTAGAAGGCGCGGGATAAATTTAATCATCTCGTGGCGGGGGCGCCTAGCAAATTCTAAATTTGGCGTAAATGAAATTCGGCTTGATATTGAGTCGCCGATTTTGCCGGGATAAATTTGATTTTGCTTGGCATTGCTGCGGTAAGCGCCGTAAGTTTATAAATAAAACGTAACGGCAAATTTGCCCTAAGTTAGCGTAACGGCGATTTATCCGTCCGTCCTCAAAACGTCTCGGTCGGTTTTTAAATAAAGCGAATTTGAGCCAGGTTTACCTAGCCCGCAGCCTTTTGGCCGCTAGGCAAGGTAAAAATACGTATCCGTCCGGCCCGTAAATTTAATGGCGGGAGAGGTAGTTGGTATCGTAGTTGTTTTCGATAAAATCGCGATTTTCCATCATCGCTATATGAAAGTCTCGCGTGGTTTTGATACCGCTTATGACGAGCTGTTCTAGCGCGACCTTCATCTTGCGTATCGCACGGTTGCGGTCGGTATCCCAGACGATGAGCTTGCCGATCATACTATCGTAATACGGCGGGATCGAGTAGTCCTGATAGATGTGGCTATCCATGCGCACGTTTCGGCCGCCCGGGCAGACGTATTTGGTTATCTTGCCGGGACTTGGCGTAAACGTATTTGGATCCTCGGCCGTGATGCGGCACTCGATGGCGTGGCCTTTTAGCATGATGCTCTCTTGAGGCGGTAGGGCCTCGCCCTGGGCTACTTTTATCATCAGCTCGATGATGTCTAAGCCGCTCACCATCTCGCTCACGCAGTGCTCGACTTGCAGGCGCGTGTTCATCTCGATGAAGTAAAAATCCAAATTTTTATCGACCAAAAACTCAAACGTTCCCGCACCCTCGTAGCCGATAGCTTTTGCTGCTTTTATAGCCGTTTCGTGTAGCTTCTCTCGCGTCGCTTCGTCTAGTAGTATCGCGGGGCTTTCTTCGATCAGCTTTTGGTGGCGGCGCTGCATAGAGCAGTCGCGCTCGCCGATATGCAGGACGTTGCCGTGGCTGTCGCCGATGATCTGAACCTCGATGTGGCGCGGGTTTAGGATGTATTTTTCCATGTACATCGTTCCGTCGCCAAACGCGCTCATCGCCTCGCTTTCAGCCGACCAAAACGCCTTTTCGATATCCTCTTCGCGCTCGACCACGCGCATGCCGCGCCCGCCGCCGCCGGCTGCTGCTTTTAGGATGACCGGATAGCCGATTTTTTTAGCTAGCTCTTTGGCGGCTTTGGTGTCGGCTACCGCGCCGTCAGAGCCCGGGATCACGGGAACGCCCGCACGTTGCATAACTTGCTTTGCCTTGCTTTTATCGCTCATCAGCGCCATCGCGGCTACGCTAGGACCGATAAATTTTAGCTTGTGGTGCGAGCAAATTTCGACGAAATTTTGATTTTCGCTTAAAAATCCGTAGCCCGGAAATATCGCGTCGGCTTCGCTGATTTCGGCTGCGCTGATTATGGCCGGGATATTTAGGTAGCTGTCGCTTGAGCGCTCCTTGCCGATGCAAATCGCCACGTCGGCGTATTTGACGTAGAGCGCGTCTTTATCGGCCGTGGAGTAGACCACGACGGCTTCTTTGCCTATTTCCTTTATCGTTCGCAAGGCTCGCAGCGCGATTTCGCCGCGATTTGCGATTAAAATTCTTTTTATTTCCATCAAATTTTCTCCACGCCAAATAGCGGCAATCCAAACTCGACCGGCTGGCCATCGGAAACGAGTAGCTCGGTGATCTGGCAGTCAAATTCGGCCTCGATCTCGTTCATTATCTTCATCGCTTCTATGATGCCAACGACGTCGCCTTTTCTCACGCGTTGGCCTACTTTGACAAAGGGCGCCGCGCCGGGGCTTGGAGCAGCGTAGAAAGTACCTACCATAGGCGATTTTATGCTGTCTTTTGGAGAATTAGCAGGAGCTTTGACCTCTGAGTTTACCACCACGTTTACAGGAGTCGGAGTCGGGGCGGGAGCCTGGATGACGGGCTTTGGCAGCTCGCAGCAGTCGGCGAATTTTTCAAGCTCAACCTCGAAATCCCCGCTTTTTATCTTTATGCGGTTCATATCCATGTCGTTAAAAAACTCGATCAGCTCTTTTATGTCTTCTTTTTTCATAGAAATTTCTCCTAAATTTTTGTAGATTTTAAAAATTCTAATTGTAGCAAAAAATTGATAAATTTAGGCATTTTTTAGGTTTTTTGGCGGCCTTGATGCGCTTAAATCGCCAAAGCTAGTTTGATTTTGATTAAATTTACAAAATGCCTAAGTTAAATTTAGCTTGCCTAAATTTACCGCCTCGCGCGTTTATAATGACGGGCGCGGCTTTTGCAGCGATTTTTATGCGCGAGACGTTTTATTTATTTGCCTGCGATAAATTCTCTGGCATTTACGCGGCGGATGATATTTTTCAAACTAAGCGTAAATTTAAGCATCGCTTTGCGCGGCGAGCAAATTTATCGCCATGTCTTAAGCCTAGCTCCAAACCAGCCCCTCATAAGGCGCATCTTCGCAGATACATTTCTTGATCTGATTAGCCTCGCGGCGGATCGCCTGCCGCCACGTGAGGTTTTGTCCGTTTAGCAAGACCCCCTCACCAAGCTTTGCTATCATCTTTAGCTCGATCTTTTGCACCGCGTCGTTGCTAAATTTTATCCGACCGGCGTCCGTTTGGAAGTCCTTTGCGGTGATCTCCTTTTTATTTAGCATATTAAAAATCAGCGTATCGCCCAAAATCGGCTTAAAAATCTCTGCAAGATCGAGGTGCAAGCTCAGCGCGCGGTAGTTTGGCTCGTGCAAAAAGCCGATGCGCGGATCAAGCTCGGTTTTGTAAATTTCGCTGAGGCAGACGTTATAAATGCGCGTATTTACGTAGCTTATGAAGCTGTTGATTTTATCGGCGGGCGGGCGCTTGGAGCGGACGGTAAATTTAAAGCTTTTTTGATCCGCGATTATCTCGTTCCACTTTTCGTAGTATAACTTTTGAAACGCCCCTTCTACCGCCATTATCGCAGGCACGCCCGCTGCTGCGTTTAGCGCCTCTATGTGGGGCGAAATGTCAAATTTCACTCCGTGCCTTTTGCAGTTTGCCGCGTCGTTTAGGATGTGCGCGCGAGTGATCTCGCGGGCGATGTAGGCGCGCTTAAGCGGATCGTCAAAAGCGCGAACCTGATTTAGCAGCACGAAGCCGCTTTTATTGACCGAGTTTGAGGTATTTGGATAAAAATTACCGCGAAAGCTCTGATACGGGCTAAAAACATGCAAAAGGACGTTGTTGTCCGCCAGAAACGCCATAGTGTAGGTATCGATCTGCACTTTTGCCAGCACGTAAATTTCATCGATCGCGTTTATCGGCAAAATTTTACTAGCGACGACCGCGCCCGCATCGTCAAATTTGTCAAAATAGATATTGTTATCTTGCCTGCGAAGCCTGCCTGCGCTCAAAATAAAATGCGTCCTGTCGCTTTTTTGCATCTTTTTTCCTTAAATTTAGCTAGGATTTTAAGCGCCGCCAAACTCGGCAAATTTACGCGAGTAAATTTAACTAAACAGCGCGCCGCTTTTATCCTGTCCGATTACGATACGCTTGGAGTATTTCAGCGAATTAAACGTATAAATCACGATAGAATCGAGCTGCGTAACGCACTCTTTTTGCAAAATCGCGGTTAGTTTTTTAAAATCGCTCTCGCGAATCTCGCCTTCAAAAACGGAAAACTGCACGCGCGGCAAAAACTTCTCGACCGCCTTTCTGATGCGGTTTGCATTGTTTCTCTCTTTTTGCTCGGCGCCGGCGATGTCGTAAAATAAAATGGCGTACATTTTAATCTAGCTCACGCAATATCCGCTATAAGCGCAGTTTGCGCAAAATTTGCCCTGCATAAATTTCGGCGGTCGCTCTAGATTTACGAGTGCCGTTACCTCGCTTAAAATTTGCTGGGTTAAAGCGAAATTTTCGCTGCTATCCTCCACTAAAATCACCTTTTTACCGCTGATTAGTTTGCCTTTTACCTCTTTTAAATTTAAGCCCGTTTTTAAAAGATAGACGTAAAAAAGTAGCTGCATCTTGCCCGCAAGCTCGTTTTTTAGGCTCTTTTTGTATTCGGTGATGAGATAATGTCCGCGCTGCTTGGAAAGTTTGTCGAATTTCAAATTTGAAAATGCAAAGTCCTGCAAGTCGCTCTCTTTGATATCTGCTAGCGCCTTACCCATCAGCACGTTTTCGTCATCCTGATCGGCGTGGATATGGTGCGCATAAAGCCACGCCTCACGTTTGCAGGTGACGTAATAATTCACAAGCGTGCCGGTGATTTGGTCTTTGCAAAACATTAGTCAAATACCTCGTCTGTTGCCGTTAGCTCAGGCAAAAATCCGTCAAATTTATTATAAAAATCGCTAGGCGCTAAAACATATCTGCCAAAAAACTCTCTAGTATAAGACTTAATATTGCCAAGCATATTTTTGCCAACCGCAATGGTATATAGCGCCAGCTCTTTTTCAAGCTCTTTGATATTTGCCAGGATGATAAATTTATCTTTGTCAGAAGCTAAAAGCACCTCTCGTTTTTCTAAAAATTCATTGAAATGACCATCATACTGCTCTATAAAAAGTGATACTTTGTAGTCTTGTTTTGGCATGAAGTTGTCATTAAATTTATCAAATAGTGTTTGAAATTTTAGCTCTTTAGCAAGGCTTAGTAGATCTATGCTCGTCGTTTCGTCTTTGGTGCTCTGAAAATAGCTCTCTAAAATTTGATAAATTTCGCTCTCTTTTATGGAGCGAGCTAAAATTTCTTTTACCTTGTCTTCTTGCAGGTCTATGTCATGATACGGAAATGGTTTGCCGTCTAAATAGTCAAAAACCACGACCTTTGCCGGCTTGCTAGATGTGGCGTTGCGATTTACTCTACCGGCAGCCTGGATGATGGCGCCAATGGGTGCAAATTCGCGAAATCCCACGTCAAAGCTAAGATCAACCCCGGCCTCGATGAGCTGAGTGGCGACTAGGGTAATCTTCTCGCCGCCTTCAAGTTTTTCTTTTATCTCGTCTATTATTTGTACTCTATGAAGCGGGATCTGATGCGTCGTCAAAAGATAGACGCTTTTTTTGCCGCTATTTTTTAGGGCTTCGTATAGTTTTTTGGCTTTTGAAATTGTATTTACGACGCAAAGCGCGCTCTCGTCTTGATGTTTTAAAATTTCATTTACCAAATCATCAAGTCCTTTTATATTCGGCTCATAGATGATCTCATATCTATCTTTTTCGCGTTTATATAAAATAGGCTCAGAAAGTTCGGTAAAGCTCTCTAGCTCAGCTGCGATATGAGGCATAGTTGCCGACATGATTATAAAATGGATATCGTATCTTTTTGAAAATTCGTTAAAAGCGGCTGTGATGGACTTTAGCAGCATTCGCGGAATATTTTGTATCTCGTCTATTATAACGACGCTATCTCGAAGGGTTTCAAGCTTGAGATTGTCTTTATTGTGGTTTGAGAAAAAAGTAAAAAATAGCTGGTTAAAAGTCGTAACTATAAAATTTTCATGCCAGACGTCGGCTAAGAATACCTTTTGCACAAACTGCTCTTGCTCATCGTCGTTTTGGCTTTTATGGCTTGTTAGGTGGTGATACTTTAAAACGCCTTGATCTGCTATGACTTTTTGATACTCGGTGTGCGTTTGATCTATGATAGAGGTAAAAGGTATAGCCGTTATAATGCGCCTTTTATTGCCGTCTCTAGCTATTTCTAAGGCTAAATTTAATGCCAAAAATGTTTTGCCGATACCCGTTGGCGCCTTTATGAGAAATGTTTTCTTGTCTTTATTGGAGTTAAAATTTTTAAATATAATCTCTCTTGCCTTATCTTTATAATCATCTTGCTTTTTGTCGGCTATTAAGCTCTTTATTTGTTCTATGTAAAGATCTACCTTTTTGGAATTTAAAACGGCTAAATTTTGATAGCTTTCTGAAAAAATAGCTTCAAATTTATCAGCTAAAATGAGCCTTGAGTATCTTTTTTTAAAAATAAAAAAGCTCTCCAAACCGTAATATTTTGATAGTTCATTTTCCAAGTCTAAAAAATAATCCACAAAGTCGTAGATATCTATATCGATATCCAAATTTGCTCTTTGAGCTATCTCATCTATCTTTTTGAGCCTGTCTGTTACTTTTGCTTTTGTAGATCCTGTATTTGAGAGAAAGTAGTCTATATCCGGCAAATCAGAGTGGTGCTTTAAGATAGCAAAGAAATTTGCCAAGAAATTTATATCTTTGTTAGCTCTAGTAAAAAAGTATATAAAAGCGCTTTCTAACGCGTGCGTAGTTTTTAGCTTTTGCCGTGCTTTTTCAAATTCATCTGCCGAGTTAAAATTTTTAGCGTCTAAATTTATATAGTCTTGAAATTTTTGTGAAATTTTGGCTAGATCGTGAAAAGATGCTACTTCCTTGTGCCAATCGTCATCAAAGCTGTCGGCTATATTTTTAATGTGTTCGTTGTATGATTTTTGCGGGTGGGAGTTAAAAGCGTCTGAAATTTGCATCATACAAATATGCAGCGATAAGTTTTTTGAGTACAAACCACCTCACAAGCCTCTATATTTTTTACCCTTATTTGATCGTTTGAAACTATCAAATTTATGTGCGTTTTTGGAGATCTATCGTTATCTAGGCTTCCGGCAAAGCAGATTGGCGAGTATAAAATATTTTCGTCAAAGCATATATTATGCGCCTTGCTTTGCGGTACAAACGAGTCAATACTTATCTCGTCAAATTTTTTGTTTGCAAAATTTACTATCTCCATAAACTCAAAATTACTCGCAAATTCGCTATTGCCAAGATAAAAAGGAAATTTGGAAATTCTATTTTTTAGACTATCTATCGCTTCGTTTTCAAATTTAAATTTATCGATAAAGATCGTATATTTTGGATCGATTAATAGTTCTCTGTTTATAGGTTTTTGCGGTGCGGATTTATCTCTTAAACCGTTTGAAATCTTTTGCATATCTAAATTTTTAAGACTATTTAGATGAGCTTTTGTTTTTTTGGTGTAGTCGTTTATGTAGTTTTGCGAAAAGGTTTTCTTTAAAACGCAATCGTCCAAAACGACGCTATACCCAAAATCCATAAAATTATCGTCGCCTAAATAGTCATCCGCGCCAAGCAGCGCCGCTAGCATACCGCCTACGGTGGTTTTTGGCGGTAGAGGCAAAGTGATGTTCTGACTTATAGAAAGCGGATCTCTAAAGCAAGCAAATTTACCCCAAATTTTAAATGCAAACATTATAGCTCTTTTGCGTCTATTTCTAACCCCGGTTCTTTAAACTGATCCACATATCCTCTAAGAGAGTCATCGTAAAAGATTACAACCTTTTCTATCTTTTGGCTCATATTTTTTAGTGATCTGGTAAGGGCTGTAAAATTTAACTCGCACTCGCCAATGCTTCTGATTTGATCGGAATCTTTATTGTCTAGCTTTACAAGCTCGTCAAGCAAGCCTATCATATAAGCGTCTTTATAGATCACTCTAATAAGCATTCTTGGCTTTTGACCGACCTTACTTCTTGTGTTTAGTAGTTTTGTGCCTTGCCACATCGAGTCAAGCATTTGTGCGACATCTTCTTCGCTAGCGTTTGATTTGGCGGCATTTAGTGAATTTATAGTGCCATACATGGCGAATAACCCATACGGTATGTAGTTATCGGTTCTAAATGTTTTGTTGCCGCTGCCGTCTTTGCCAAATGCACCGGTTCCTTGAGACATTATAGTCTCTGTTTCGTTTAGCGATTTAGCCCAAGAAAATTGCACTGCACCTATGATTTGGATATTGCTTTTTGGTGCCACGCCTCCAAAAAGTCTATTATCTATGCAGCTTAAAAATGCCTTTTTATCGTCTGATTCGCCTAAAATTTTCTTTACCTCGGCAAATCTAGTTTCTGCCGACTGTACCTGTTCGGCATTATTTACAAAGATTGTTTGAGACTTTCTGTATTGCAGATCATCCCTGATGGTTCGCTTTACTCTTACGTCGCTCACGATAGCTTTTCTGTCGCTCTCATCGTATCTTGGCGCATTGTCGTTTAGCATATCTCCGTTAGGATTTGTCATCTTTGCGTCCCATAAAAACAAAATTTCGCTATGTTTTGCTATCTTACTCATTATTTTCTCCTAATTGTTGATTATCTTTTTTAAATTTAACGTAGTCGTTCATACCTCGTATAAATGCAAATGAAATTTCATAGCGAGAAACGCTCCTGCTTTTTTCATTGCAAAAATGCGTAGTTATCAGCTGCGACAGATCGCTATTTGTTGCGCTGCCTAGCTTTAGTTTTCTTTCAAATTCATTTGCTTTATTAAAAATTTTCTTTAAATTCGGCGCTACTATTTTTTGATTTGAAAGCCACTTTTCAAATGTCTTATTTTCTTTAGAAACTTCTGAGGTAAAAGAGCTATTTATAATACTCTTTGAATAAGCGCCTATCAAATAAGCACCTTTGATTAGATCATCTTTAAAATAATCGGACTGTTTTTCTAATAGCTCCTCAAAATAATCAGAAAAAAGCTTCATAATCACATCCTTATCGCGTTTATCTCTTGTAAAAATCCTAAAATTTTATTTTCATTTTCGACGATATTTTCAGGAAAGGCTATCCAGTTTTTGACGCCGTCTTTTATTTTTTTCTTATTTTGGGCATCAAATTCCCTAAAATGTTCAAATCGTTTCAAAAGCTCGATATATTTTATCTTTGCGTAACCAAGCAACAACTTTGCTAGAAAAATTTTCTCCTGCATGATTTTATTATCAAGTCCTTTGACTTTTGTGGCGGCAGCATATTTTTCAATAACTCCAAAATAATCTTTGAGATAGGTAAATTTGACATCCTCATTATCTTGAATTTGCTTTGAAGAGTCGGTAATATGACGCTCTTGCATTAGTTTTACGACCTTTGCTATCCTGCTTGGCAAAACGTCTTCAAGTGTAGAAAATATCTTAACGGATAAATTTGTCTGATCAACCTCGGCAAATAAAATATCAAGAGTAAAGCTATTTATTTGGTCATAATTTTCGATTTGCTTTCGCAATCTTCTCATAAAGCTCTCTTCTCTTTCGGATTCTTCTTGCATATTTTTTGCATTTTTAAGAAAGCTTATTAATCCTTTGAAAATTTTAGCATCGAAATTTGCCATAGAAGGGATGATTATGTATTCTAGGCCTTTGTAGTAAAATTTTAAGTTATTTATCGCAAACATCCAACCTTTTTTTATCGTCTTTGCGCTTTCTAGTGACATGGGTAGTTTGTTTATCTGCTGTATGCCGTAGCTATCATCATAATTATCCATGGTGAAAAATTTAATATCAGGATTGTATCCGCAAGCTATTTTCTCTTTCGTGACGACATCTGCCAGCTCTTTTAGTAACGGCTCGTTTTTATTATTTTTAATATGAGGGCGAACAAATTCATCAAGATAGTTTTGCAAAATTTCAGGCATAAGCTCAAAAAAACTCTTGCCGTTTATAAGTAAAACTAAAAAATAATCATCCTGCTTAAAATTCTTTAACTCAAGCTCGTCATTTTCATAATTTTTAATGTACTCAAATACCAAGGCGGCAATACGCTTATTGTCGTCGTTTGCGTAGATCATAGCCGAATTTTGTAGCGTATGGGAGATGGCTTTAAATTTCTTGTATAGGTCTTTTTCACCTTGATACTCAAAATTTGGATATAGATAGTATGAATTGCTCGTGCCGCCTATCTTTTTCGTAAAAAACGTTTTTATATTATCTAAGGAAGATGTAGATATTTTAGGAGGGGCAATAAGTTTTCCATTTTCAATTTTAAAATCAACAACTAAGGTTTTATGATCGCTGTCCTTAAAATTAGAGCTTTTAATCATAGCTATAATACTATCGTCGCTCAGTAGGCTGCCGACATTATATAGTTTATGAACTAATCCCATATTTTATCTTTACCTTAAATATTTGATTTAATTTTATAACTATTTTACTTAAGCATTTCTAAAATTATTTTATTAATAAGTGCTTAGCTAAATTTGTTTTAGATCTAAATCAAATATTTTAATATTAGAACCAAAAAATATAAACAAAATGCACAATATATATTTTGTTTTACTTCCGCCTTCGTTGTAAAGCAAAGCACTATTTACGAAAGGTTTCCCTTTGGGATTTGAAATTATTTATTTAAAAGTTACGGCCTTATTCTTTAAATTCTACCTTATTAAAGTCATATCTACAACAGTAAACTATGATAATAATTGTCATATAGTATAAAAGCTAAATTTTAAGTTCTATATAGCACATTTCCCTAAAATACGCTCTATAAACACAATAAAAAACTAAAAAATGACATTTTCAAAATGCCCCGTGAGCAAATTTTGGTTACTAAATTTAAGCCAACTTTGCCTATACTTTCGTCAAATTTATCATCAAAATTTAACGTAAGGAACGAAATGAAATTTATCCTAAAACGCGACGGCACGAAGCAAGAATATCTCCCGTATAAAATCCAAGACGCGATCAAAAAAGCCTTTGAAAGCGAGTCTAAAGAGTACGACGACAACGTTTTTTTAGATGTGATGGGGCACGTGTTTGACAGCGAAGTTTTGAGCGTCGAGGACGTGCAAGACTACATCGAAAAGGCGCTTTTTAACGCGGGACACTTCGACGTGATGAAGAGCTTTATGCTCTACCGCCACACGCACAAGCTTCAGCGCGAGCAAATTTTAGGATTAAACGAAGACACGACCTACATCAACTCCACCCAAACCATTAGCGAGTACATTAACGGTACCGACTGGCGAATTCTCGCCAACTCAAACACCAGCTATTCAAACGCCGGCCTCATCAACAACACCGCGGGCAAGGTCATCGCCAACTACTGGCTAGATAAGGTATATAGCAAAGAAGAGGGCCTCGCGCACCGAAACGGCGACTATCACATCCACGATCTTGACTGCCTCACGGGCTACTGCGCGGGCTGGAGTCTAAGAGCGCTTTTAAACGAGGGCTTTAACGGCGTGCGCGGCAGGGTCGAGAGCAAAGCGCCAAAGCACTTTAGAGAAGCGCTTTATCAGATGGCAAATTTCCTAGGAATTTTACAAAGCGAGTGGGCCGGCGCACAGGCGTTTAGCAGCTTTGACACTTACCTAGCGCCTTACGTTTTCCGCGACAAGCTAAGCGATAAAGAGATCAAAAAGGCGATAACGAGCTTTATCTTTAACCTAAACGTGCCGGCTCGCTGGGGTCAGAGTCCGTTTACTAACGTGACGATCGACATCACCTGCCCGAGCGATCTGCGCGATCAGATACCTACGCGCGAGGAT
>CAUSIL010000013.1:0-19204 GCA_963531395.1 uncultured Campylobacter sp. | reverse complement strand
AATTTCGCCGAACAAATCAGGCTCGGGCGAGCCCAAATTTAGCATCGCTTCAAGCTCCTCTTTTTGGCATTTAACGAGCGCGTAGTGAAAATTTGAAAGATTTTTTAGCTCGGCAAGCTCCTTAAATCTTATCGTAGCCGCCGCGCTTCCTACAAAATCCTCCGGCACGCAGATCTCGATACCGCCGCTAAAATTTCGCGCGAGAAACGCTGCCTCCATATCAAAAAGCTCGTCGTCGCTCTCTGCGATCAAGGCCTGAGAGCTCGCGCCAAAAGGCACGACGCGAAAATTTTTATTTATAAAAATAGGCTCAAAGTGACCTAAATTTCGCGTGTCGCCGACCTTAAAAGAAAAGCCCGCGCGGACCAGATACCTCAAAAGTCCGCAGAGATAGTGCGTGAAAACTTTTGGGAAATTTAAGTTTGGATAGTAAACGCCCTCGCAAACGACACTAAAGGCAAACAGCGAGCCACCCTGCGTGCAAACCGCGTCTACATCGCTAAAAACGGTATCATAAAGCGGCGCGATTTTGGATAAAATTTTAAGATCGTCCGTAAAAAACAGATCCCCCGCGCCCGCTTTCATTATCTTTATAAAAAGTCGCGTCGCATCCTCAGGCAGCAAGCTAGCTGCGTTACCTTCGGCGTTTTTGCCTAGGCTCATACGCGCGAGCAAGGCCTTTTGCATAGGATTAACGGAGCAAAATTTGAGATTTTTGTAGCTGGCCTCAAAGCGCATCAGCCGCATGAGCGCGGCGCTCAGGCTATCGACCTTGATAAAAGCGACTTCGGGATCGATAACCTCGCATCTTTGCTCTACGAGCACGGCATAAGCGCCGTTTGCGACGGCTGCGACTATCTCGTCCGCGCCCGCGCCAAGCCCGATGTAGGCGTAGCCTTGGCGTACGTTTTTGCTCTCAAACGCAAAGCCCTCCACGGCGCTGACGCTTGGTTTATTTAGCGCTTCGCCGTTGATGAGGCGCCTTAGGTTTTCGATATTCACGCCGTTTTAGCCTACTTCTGATCCGTTTTTGACCGCAGCCATCGGCGTGATAAGGCACAGCGATCCGTCCTCTGCGCTAAGGATCATACCCTCTGATACATGGCCGAAAATTTTAGCGGGCTTTAGGTTTGCCAGCACGCAGACCTGCTTGCCTACGAGACCCTCAGGAGCGTAAAATTTAGCAATCCCCGATAAAATTTGACGCGGCTGTTCTTCACCCAGATCGATCTTAAATTTAAGCAGCTTCTCGCTGCCTTCGATATTTGAGCACTCAAGCACGGTGCCTACTTTTATGACGCATTTTTTAAAGTCGTCGATTTTTATTTTCGCGTCCGATTTTTCTTGCGGCGCGGCGGCGGTTTTAGCCGGTTCGCTTACGCTTGGCACCGCGGTCGCCATTAGCTCTTTTTCTATTTTTGGGAAAAGCGGCTGCGTTTTTTGCGCTTTAAAGTCCAAAATTTCGTTATTTAAGATGATTTTTTCGTAAGTTACCGTCGATATCTCAAAGCCAAGAGTTTGCGCGATCTTTTCGCAGGTTCTTGGCATCGCGGGGCTTAGCAGGACGGCCACACGAGCCAGCAGGTTTGCGCATAGCGATACGAGCGCGTTTGCTTCGTCTTTTTTGCCGTTTTTCATTAGATTCCACGGTTCAAATTTAGCTATGCTCGCGTTTGCAAGCGTTAGCGCCTTAAAGAGCTCCTCAAGGTAGCGGTTCGTGGCGAAACTCTCTAAATTTTTAATAGCATTTTGCAGATATTCGTTGCCGCTATCTAAAACCTCGCCGTAAAATTTGCGTAAATTTTCGCTCTTTATCTCAAAGTCCGAGTATTTTTCGCTCATGCCGACTATACGGCTTAAAAGATTGCCCAGATCGTTGCTAAGCTCGGAATTTATGCGCTCGATCATCGCCTTTTGCGAGAAGTCTCCGTCCTGTCCAAACGGCACTTCGCGTAGCATAAAGTAGCGGAAATTTTCCAGTCCGTACGCATCTGCGACCTCGCTTGGATTTATGACGTTGCCTTTACTTTTGCTCATCTTTTCGCCGTCTCTAGTCCACCAGCCGTGAGCTGCGATGCAGCGAGGAAGCGGCAGATCAAGACTCATCAAAAACGCCGGCCAGTACACCGCGTGAAAGCGCAAAATGTCCTTACCTACGACATGCGTAGCGCCCTTCCAGTAGCGCATCTTATCGTCTCCGCGCGTGTAGCCTAGAGTGCTTAGGTAGTTGATGAGCGCATCCAGCCAGACGTACATCACGTGCTTTGGCTCGTTTAGGCTAGCAGGCAGTTTGATGCCCCACTCAAAGCTCGTGCGCGTGATCGAGAGATCGCGCAAGCCGCCTTTTACGAAGCTAACGACCTCGTTTTTCTTGCCGCGCGGCACGATACAGTCCTCGTTTTCTTCATACCATTTTAGTAGCGCGTCTTGGTATTTTGAAAGTTTGAAAAAATAGCTCTCCTCTTTTACCAAATTCGTCGGTCTACCGCAGTCAGGACACCTCTCGTCCTCCAAAAGCTGCGTCTGCGTAAAAAAGCTCTCGCAGCTAACGCAGTAGTATCCCTCGTACTCGCCCTTGTAGATATCGCCTTTTTGATACATCTTAAGAAATGCGTTTTGCGCCGTGAGCTTGTGATAGTCGTCGGTCGTGCGGATAAAATGATCGTAGCTGATCTCAAATTTATCCCACAACTCCCTAAATTTCGCGCTTATCTCATCGGCGTAGGCTTGCGGCGTATAGCCCTTTTTTGCGGCGGCTTGCTCGATCTTTTGCCCGTGCTCGTCGGTGCCCGTCATAAAGTACGTATCATCGCCTTTTAGCCTCGCAAATCTCGCTACCGTATCGGCGATCACGGTCGTGTAGGCGTGTCCGATGTGCGGCACGTCGTTTACGTAATAAATCGGAGTCGTAATATAAGTCGTGTTCATATATCTTTCCTTTTAAATTTAAAAATCAAATCCGCCGCCGTCGCCTTTAGACATCGAGCTGTATACGGCGTCTACGTAGTTTTTGCGGGTTTTGCACTCAAACATCGCCTCGCAGGCAAAGCACGAGTTTAGACCTTTTTCGCGCTGGCAAGCTTGTAAAATTTCTCTTTGGCGATCAAGCTCTAGCTCAAATTCGTCCTTCTGAGCTACCTCATGCTCTACGGCGTGCTCGCTCATTTCGCGCTTCCGTAAAATTTATGCAGCAAATTTATCTCGTCTTTAGAGCCGAAAAAGCAAGGCGTGGTTTGATGGATTTTTTCCACTTTCATATCAAAAAGCGTTGCCGAGTATCCGTCGCTAGTAGCGCCGCCGGCGCGCTCATAGATGAAGGCAAACGGTAGCACCTCAAATAGCGCTCTTAGCTTGCCCTTTGGCGCGTCGGTCGTGGCCGGATAGCTAAAAAGTCCGCCGCCTTTTAGTAAAATTTGATGCAGGTCGCTCACCATGGCGCCCGAGTATCTGAGGCGATATCCTTGTAAAAACAGCTCGCGGATAAATTTAGCGTGAGTTTCGCTCCAGCCTTTTTGCGTAGCGCCGGTGGCGTTTAGCTTGCCTTTTTGAGCTAGAGCGAGGTATCTGATAAACCTAAACTCGCCGTCTTTATCCAAGCGAAAAAACGCCGGCGCGGTTCTATCCGTACAAAGCACGAGCTCAAGGCGCGGGCCGTAGATGATATAGGCTGCGGCTTTGAGATTTTGCGGCATTAGCTCGTTTTCGTAAATGCCAAAAATCGAGCCGATAGAAAAATTTACGTCCACTAGGCTAGAGCCGTCTAGCGGATCGTAGGCGACGATAAATTTCGCGTTCTCGTTTAGCGCCAGCATATCCTCTTTTTCTTCGCTAACGAGCGCTTTTACGCAGGCTAAATCCGCAAACTCGGCCGTGATGATTTCGTCGCTTCTAACGTCTAGCTTTAGCTGCGTATCGCCCGTTGCGTTGGCGTGATCCGTGTAGCCTAGATCGGCGTATTTTATCTCCTCGCCGATTTTTACGGCGATTTTTTTAATCGTTTCAAAAATTTCGTTCATTTTAAAACCTTTGCGTTTTTTAGTATCCACTCGCAGATAGCCTGCGTGTCGTCTAGATCGAAGTTTGGCTTATCGATCTCGTAGTCTTTTTTATAGCTTGCGATCGCGTTTGAAAAGCTAAGATAATCCTCGTTTATCTCGTCCTTAAATACGCTGATACGCGGTAGCGGCAGGGTCTTTAGCCCCTCTACTAGTAGCAAGTCAAATTCGCCCGCCATCGCTACGACGTCCTCCACACTCTTGCTCTCTTGCGAGAAAAAGGTCGTGCGCGTCGGGCTCATGACCGCGACCTCGGCGCCTATTTGGGTAAATTTATAGCTATCCTTACCCTCGACGTCAAATCTTGCCTTGTCGCCCGGGTCGTGCTTGATGATCACGACTTTTAGCCCGTCATCGATAAATTTTTTGGCGACCTTTAAAATAAGCGTGGTTTTACCGCTATTTGAAGGCCCAGAAAAAGCCATTGCCGCTTTCTTCATTTTTCTCCGAATTTTCAAAATTTACGCCGATTATAGCAAATTTAGGCTTTTTAAAAGCAAAATTTATCTAAAATAAGGCCAAATTTAGCGAGGTTTTAAAATGAAAAAGAGCGTATTTTTCTTAAGTTTTATTTTGGCGTTAGTCGGTTGCGCGGATAAAAAATATATCCACGAACCGCTAAAAAACGAGCTTTTGGCCTACACCAGCAAGTCTGAAATCATAGATGAAAAGACTAACATCCTAATCGTCGCGACATATCTAAATCCGATCTATAGCGAGCTGAT
The DNA here is from genome assembly GCA_963531395.1 of uncultured Campylobacter sp. Taxonomy (GTDB): domain Bacteria; phylum Campylobacterota; class Campylobacteria; order Campylobacterales; family Campylobacteraceae; genus Campylobacter_A. Next base: position 14,424 of record CAUSIL010000013.1, on the reverse strand, counting down.
TGACGAACAAAAAAGAGAGAAATTCGTCGTGGCCGTACATCCCAAAGAGGTTAAAATTTTAGAGGAGAGCTTTGCCACAAACGGTTTGCAACAAGGCATCCTAGTTAGACGCCTAGCCGCAAACGATCCGCTTTTGCAAAAAGTAAGCTTTGAGGTTCCGTGGGCGCAGTATTTCGAGGTCAGCACCCCAGAGGTCAAAAGCGATAAAGTCAACCTTACTTTCGAAATTTATCCGTCAAAGAAGGCGTCTTTAAGCTTTCAAAAAGTGTCGAAATCGATGTACTGGAACGGAGAAGCCTTAGATAAATAACATAGTTTGCGAGTACCTTTTTGCCGTAGTCGCGACTCTCGGCAAAGGGCACGAGCTCCATAGATAAAAACGGCTCATACTCGCCCTCGTTAAAAAGATCGCCTCGCTGAAGCATCTTCTTAGTAAAGCCGATACCGCCGTTATACGCGTAAGCAACGAAAAGCGGGTGGTAGAGGTATTTCTCCAAATAATTTAGATGATGATCCGCGAATTTTAAAGCAAGACGCGGGTCAAACATATCGTCTTGATCAAAATTCGGGATTTGCAACTCTTTTTTGCCGATATGGTTAGCCAAAAACGGCATAAACTGCATCATACCAAGCGCATAAGAGGTCGAGATGACGGCCGGGATAAAGCGGCTCTCTTGTCTGCCGATCGCGTAAAGAAGCGCTTTTCTAGTCACATTTACGTCCTCTAGCTCATCTACAAACGGCATGACGAAGTAACTATCCTTGTAGCCGCTTGCTTTTTCCATCAGATAGGCATACTGACCTAGCGTCTCTTTGGTGTTAAAGGTCTCAGAGTGCTTTGCGGCGTCCTGCGCGCTCATCTCTTTTATCATTTTAAAGGTTTTTTGCCACAAAAACGGATCTTTTATGTCGTAGTCCGCTACTTTTTCTTTCGTAGGCGTCGGCGTGACGATGTTTACGGCCGGACTTGCGCCGGTTAGCTCGTTTGCGTAGAGAGTATAGATATTTACGTCGCGGCTTTGATTTAGCTTCTCAAGATAACTTTTGTCATTGCTTAGCAAGTATAGCCAAAATACGGCGTTATCCTTGCGATCTTGCCTCTCAAAGGCGGCCTCGGCTCTAGTAAAAAATCTAGCCGCGTCTTTTGGAGAATTTAACAAAACCGCATTGACGCCAAGCATAAAAGCGTCCTTGCCGGCAAGCTCGGTTTCTTTTATTGCGAGAAAATTTTGCCTAAATTTGACTAATTTTTTATCGATTATCAAATCGTTTGCCAGAGCGTGAAACTCCTTTTTAGCGGCGAGCAAATTTATAAAATTTACGTCAAATGCCTTGTCGAATTTATCCTTGTGCGAGGACTGGTTAAAATAAACCAAAAACGCGTCCGTATCGTTAAATTTGGCAAATTCATCCTCGGGGTGCTTCTCATTTAGAGCGCTCAAGCGGCGGTAAAGAAGCGGATCGGAGTCTTTAAATTTATCCGCCAGCTTTTGCCTCGTTTCCTTTTTTAGCTTCATCATAAAAGGCACTCTGAGACGCTGTTTTTGGCAGGTTACGTTTGCGTCTAGGATATTTTTCGCGCTTACGCCGTCGCACTCGCTTTTTACTTTTTTGGGCGGCAAAATTTCGGCCAGTTTCTTTGCCAGTACGCCCGCTCTGCGAAAGACGTCTTTGCTTAAAATTTGCGCCTGTTCCTTAGTATAGTCGCCTTCGGTTAAAAGACGGTAAAAGTAGTAATCCTTAGCAAGCCCCTTAGGCTCGTCTTTTATTTCCTCAAAACTCTTAACTCCGCCAAACGCCGCCGCCGCAAAAATCGCGGGTAGGATAAATTTAAGCAGCGTACGCAAACATAAGCCTTACGAAAAATCTATCTATAAACTGAAGCGACAAAAGCACGATAATAGGCGCTATATCTATACCGCCGAAAACCGTCGGTATCACGCGGCGGATGGCGGCATAGACGGGCTCGGTGAGGCGGTAAAGCAGCTGCACGATAGGATTATAGGGATCTGGGCGCACCCAGCTTATGATCGCCGCGCCTATGATAATCCACGTGTAGGCGCTGATAACGATATGCAGGATACTGCCGACTGCTTCTAAAAATACCGAAAATATCATCGTAAAATTTCCTTTAGATACGGTTTGATGAGCGGATATAGCTCGCTAAGCTCGGGGCCGTGTTCTGCTCCCGTGAGCAAAATCCTAAGCGGCATAAAAAAGCCTTTGCCCTTTAGCCCCGTGGCATCCATGAGAGCCTTTTTTAGCTCGTTAAATTCGCCAAATTCGCTCAAATTTAACGAAGCGGCGGCGGCTTTTATAGCCTCGCAGCCCGCCTTAAACTCATCCGGGATAAATTTGGTCGCAAAAATCGCATCGACCTTAGCCTTTATCTCGGTTAGCAGGCTGCTTTCTTGCGTGTAAAATCTAGCAAGCGGGGCAAATTCGGGCTTTATGCCCATTAGCGCGGCTAGCCTTGCATCACTTGCTCTTTTGATGTGCTCGCGGTTAATGTATTCTAGCTGCTTGACGTCAAATTTGGCCGGAGACGCCGAAACCTTCGAGATATCAAACCACTGCGCGGCTTCTTCTATCGTAAAGATTTCAACAGGCGCCTTGTAGCCTAGCGAGACGATGTAGTTTGCGATGGCTTCGGGCATAAAGCCTTGCGAGAGCAGCCATTTTACGCTACTTTCGTTCTCGCGTTTGCTCATTTTTTTGCCCTCGACGTTTAGGATGATAGGCAGGTGAGCGTAGTTTATCTTTTGCGTATAGCCTAGGCCTTCGCGGATGAGGTCTTGCTTAGGCGTGTTGCTGACGTGATCCTCGCCGCGGATGACGAAGGTAACGCCCTCTAGCATATCATCGACCGCGCAGGCGAAGTTATAAGTCGGCGTAAAATCAGCCCGCATAATCACAAAGCTATCGACGTTTTCAGGCTCAAAGCTGATCTCGCCCTTTATCGCGTCTTTAAATTTCATCGTGCCTAACGGCTTTTTCATGCGTACGACGAAAGGTTTTTGGTTATTTAGCACTTCGTTGTCGCTTAAATACTCGCACGTCCCGTCGTAGCGGTAGGCTTCTCCTTTAGCCTTGGCGGCTTCTTTTTTAGCCTCTAGCTCGCTTTCGGTGCAAAAGCACGAAAACGCCTTTCTATCTATCAAAAGCTTTGCCGCAAATTCGCGGTGAAATTTCAAATTTTTACTTTGATAATAAAGCGTGTCCCATTTAATGCCGAAAAGCTCTAAAATTTCTAAAATTTCCTTGTCTTTTCCGGGGATGTTGCGCTCCTTGTCGGTATCCTCGATACGGATGATAAAGCCGCTTTTATCCTGGAGCGAACAGACGTAGTTTAGGATCGCAACCCTTAAATTTCCCAGATGCATATCGCCTGTAGGCGACGGCGCAAAACGATACATTTTTGTTTCCTTATTGATTTTTGGGGCGATTATAGCATTTTTGGCATTTAACCTCGCTTTTTTATCTTTTGTGAAGCTAAAATAAATATAATTGATATCTAATTTTAAAATTTAAAGGAAAAAGATGAGTTTCATCAAGGAATTTAAAGAATTCGCAATGCGCGGCAACGTCATCGACATGGCCGTGGGCGTCGTGATCGGAGGGGCTTTTGGCAAGATCGTTAGCTCGCTAGTGGGCGACGTAATCATGCCGATAGTCGGCGTGCTAACGGGCGGCGTAAATTTTACGGATTTAAAATTTACGCTAAAAGACGCAGTCGGCGATACGGCTGCCGTAACCGTAAACTACGGCTCGTTTATACAAACGATGGTCGATTTTACGATTATCGCGTTTTGTATTTTCTGTGTCGTTAAGGCTATAAATTCGCTCAAAAAACCAAAAGCGGAGGAGCCAAAAGCCGAGGAGCCTGCGCCGGTGCCTGAGGATATAGCGCTTCTAACCGAAATCAGAGATCTTTTAAAAAATAAATAAGAGCGCAAATGCTAGAGCAAATCCCGTTTTTTCAGGAGCTAAACGAGGCCGAGCTAAAAAGGCTAGAAAATATCAGCATCCTAAAAAAGTATAAAAAGGGCGAGTTTTTATTTATGGAGGGCGAGGAGTCAAAGTGGCTCCATCTCCTTATAAAAGGCTCTCTCAAACTCTATAAAATCGGCCCTAAAGGCAAAGAGATTTTTATGCATCAGTTTAACGGGATTAGCTTCGTAGCCGAGCTTGCTAACTTTGAAAATATCAAATTTCCGGCGACGGCGATATTTTTAACGGGCGGCGAGGTGCTAAAAATCGACTACGATAAATTTTACGCCGAGTTTTTATCAAACCCGCGCGTGTCGCTACAAATCATCAAATCGCTCTCGCAAAAACTAAAAATCGCAAGCGAGCTGATACACCAAGAACTCGTGCTAAACTCCGAGGCCAAGGTTGCGAGCTTTCTCGTTAATCACGCCGATCTTTTTAACGAGCTAAAACACATCAAAATAGCCTCCATCCTAAACATCACCCCAGAGACGTTTTCAAGGATTTTGGCGAAATTTAAAACTCAAAATTTGATCGAACTAGACGCAAACAATAAAATCGTAAATATCGCCACAAGTGAACTTTCGGAGATGTTTGAAGGCTAGAGTCGGTATTTGCGAATTTAATGCTTTTTTAGCGCAAACCGATTTTTGTGCGTTTTTAAACCTAAAATTCGGTTATAAAAATAAACTCGTCAAAATTTCAGAAACCCCTCACATACTGCAATTTTATCCGCACCATCGTAATACCGCGTCAAATTTATAAATTTATTCGTCGCAAGCCAGATTCAAATTTAACTGATTACAAAAGCAAGGATGCATAAAATCTATAAATTTAAAATTTAAGTCACCGTATCTGCAAAAAGTTTCAATAACGCAATACGCGAAAAAGCCGCGACAAAGCGGTATTTTTCCTTTAAATTTGAAGACCGAATTTTAATTTTTCTTCTTTTTTTCTGCAGCCGCAGCCTCGGTATCTGCTAGCGAGGTAATTTCGTATTTTTGATCGATGTAGCCCATTTCTAGTAGTTTATTAAAAATTTTAGCCGTTAGAGGTCCGGCAGCCAGACCGCCGTGTCCGCCGTGCTCGATGATAACGGTAACGGCATAACGAGGCTCCTCATAAGGTCCATAGGTCGTGACCCACGCGTGCGAGCGGCGCAGATACTCCATGTCCTCTTCTTTCATACGCTTTTTTTCGGCCTGCGAGATGCCCACGACCTGCGCGGTACCCGTTTTTGCAGCTAGCGTTATCTTTGCCTCTTTAAAATATTTATGCGCGGTGCCTTTTTTATGATTTACGACCTCGTACATCGCCTTTTGGATGTACGGGAGTTGCTTTTTCTCAAACGGCGTGAGGATATCGTCGGTTGGCTCAAATTTAACCTCCTCGCCGTTTACGCTGCGTAAAAAATGCGGTACGATATTTTTCCCCGTCGCTAGGATGCCCGTATAGCGCACCACCTGCATCGGCGTCACGAGGAAGTTGCCCTGCCCGATCGAGGTGATCAGCGTCTCGCCCTGATACCACGGCTGAGCGTATTTTTGCATCTTCCACTCGCGTCCGGGCACGATACCGACAAATTCGTTAGGTAGATCCACTCCGCTTTTTTGCCCAAAACCCAACCGCTCTAAAACCGGGGTTATAGCGTCGATACCGACTTTTAAGCTGCCTTTATAAAAATAATCGTCGCAGCTCTCGCGTATGGCCGAGTTCATATCCATAAAACCGTGTCCGTAGACGTTCCAGCAGCGGAAATTTCGCCCTCCAAGCTCAAATGAGCCAGAGCAAAAATACCCATCGGAGCGGCTCATCTTGCCGGTATCTAAAAACGCCATCGCCACGCCCATTTTTATAACCGAGCCCGGCGGATAAAGACCGTTTACGAGCTTGTTCGTAAACGGATGATCAATACTTTTAACGAGCTCGTCCCACTTGGCCTGCGATAACCCCGTAACGAACGGGTTTAGATCATACTCGGGGAAGCTGCCCGCAGCCAGTATCGAGCCGTCTCTCACGTCCATCACGATGATAACGCCCGCGTTGTCGCCGAAAATTTCCTCGATGTATTTTTGCATCTCAAGGTCGATCGTTAGCGAGATGTCCGAGCTTTGCGGGTAGCTCACGGATATCTCCTCGACCTCCTGATTTAGTGCGTTTACTTTTACCTTTCGTACGCCCTCCTGCCCCTGCAAGACGGAGTTATAAAAGCGCTCTGTGCCGCTTCTGCCCGTGTGATTGGTTAGCTTTGCGACGGGATCGGACTCGACGTCTTGCTGGTTTGCGCGACCGACGTAGCCGATGATGTGCGAAGCTAGGTTATTGTAGGGATAGTGGCGCTTGGATGCCGGTTTGACCTCCAAATTTTCTCGTAGCGATAGTTCGGCGATGCGCGGTATCATCTTATCGTAATCCATAAAATCTATAATCTGGATGAAATCTTGGTTATAAGGCGAGTCGGCCTTTACGTATTCGCGCTTTAGTTTCGTGACGTTTAAGTCCTCGAACAAATTTTGCAAATTTGCAAGCTCGGCGTCTAAAATTTCCGCTCTCTTGCCGCTTAGATGCGGCTTTAGCGCAACGGAAAAACCGAGGCGATTTACCGCCATAGGACGGCCTTTGGCGTCTAAAATCAGCCCTCTAACGGGAGCTAGATACTGCGTTTTTACCGCATTTTGCTCGGCGATCTCCTCGTAAAAGTCGTTTGATTTGACGCTAAGATAATAAACGCGAACCAGCAAAAGTACCCAGACGCTAAATATGATGCCAAAAACTATGCGCATCCTCATAAGCGCCCCCTAAACAAAACTACCGCCAAAACGGACTCTACGCCCACGTAAATCAGGTACTCGTAGTCAAATTTTAGCATCGGCAAATTTGCCGCGTAAGAGATAAAAGAGCTAGTAGCGCAAGTCCAAACATAACCGCTAGCGACGAATCCGACCGCCAAAAGCTCTCTTGATTTTAGCGTAACGATGAGCCAATCAGACATCAAATAATAAAAAAGCATAAACGCGATCACCGTCGAAAACAGCGCAAACCCGTGCGCCTGCTCGGCAAAAGTGAGGTAAAATAGACAAAAATACCACTCCTTGCCAAACTCCTTGAGCGTCTTTTGCTTTTGTAAGGTTAGCATGATCATGTAAGTAAAAAATATCCCGATAAGAGGCGGCAGGTGCGTAAATACCGTCGTTATGCTCTGATAAAATACCAAAAAAACAACCCAAGCAAGCTGCTTTAAAAATCGCTTCTCCGCGCCAAGTCTTCGCATCGCCGCACTCGTTCGCATTGTTATAGGTTTTTAGCTAAATTTATAAATTTGGCCTCGGCAACGCTTAAATTTGTAAATTTAGTTAGAAAATTTGATGGTAAAAATGCCAAAATTTGCCTGCGGCTTTTTGATTTCATTACAGCCCCAGCGCGTTTAGATATATAAGCTCGTTTGCCTTTTCTACGCCCGTTTTTTTAAGCGCTGAGACAAAATGCGCGCTCGGATAAACCTTTAAAACCGCGCTTTTTTGGCTTTGATTTAGCTTGTCTGATTTTGTGAGGAAATTTAAAATTTTTTGATCGGGGCGCAGGAAGCTTTGCAGATAATCATTCACGTCCCTATCGATTTGCATATCAAACTGGCGCGAGTCAATGAGATGTACGAAGAGCTTGATATTGGCTCTAAATTTTAGATATTCGTCGAGGTTTTTTCTCCACTGCGCGTGCATGCTTTTAGCCACTTTGGCATATCCAAAGCCCGGCAGATCGACGAAGGTCAAATTTGCCCTCTCCTCGCTTGGTTCGCCTTGCTCGTTTTTGATACCGCGCGCATACTCGACCTCGAAAAAATTTATGAGGCGCGTTTTGCCCGGCGTCGAGCTGCTTTTGGCTAGGCCTTTTTGATTAACCAGGGCGTTTATGAGGCTGCTTTTACCGACGTTTGAGCGCCCCAAAAACGCCACTTCGCTAGAATTTGCAGGCGGAGCTAGCGATATGTCGGGCGCTGAAATGAGAAATTTTGCGTTTAAAACGCGGATCACTTTTTATCCTCGACCTGGAATATAAATTTGACCGGCTCTTTTTTGCCGCTGTTTACGTTATACATACCACTATTTTGATTGACCGTGATCTTTTCGCCGTAGACTTTTTTATCGGTTTCTATCTCGTGCAAAAAGCCGTTGCCGTTTATCGTATATAAATTTGGCGTTGGCTCATAAATAAGCTCGCTGCCGCTGCCGTCGTATGTTTTATTCTTGATAAATACTCTAAATTTGGCGTTGCCAGAGGCTACGTATTTTAGCGGATTGCGATTTTTATCAAAATGTATAACGACGAGATTAGCAGTTAGCGTATCTTTGCCCTTTTTAATATTTACGTTGCCTTTAAATTCGCTTATTTGCTTGCCTTCATCGGCATAAAACTCGTCTGCCGTGATCTCTACTTGCTCCGCTAAAAGCGGTAAAGCGCCAAGCGCCAAAACCAAAGCCGTCTTTTTAATCAAATCTATTTTCGTCATTTTTCATCCCGTTTCTTTCTATCTTGTTCTATCAGGGCAAACGCTTTTTTGATATAAGCCTTTTTTAGCTCAAAATCGTAAACCAAAGCCTTGCCGACTACCTTATCCTCGTCGCGCGTCATCGTAAAAGGTGTCTCGGTCGCGGCTACTTTCGTCGCCGTACTATAAACGACCTCGTCCGAAAAAAACGTCAATTTTTCGCTATTAGCATATTTAGCGTTACCTTTAAATTTAATGCGACCTCCGTTATAAAATGCCTTATCTGCGCTAACGTTATGTTCCTTGTTGTCCTTAAAGATTTCTGCCCTAAATTTTATAAACTCGTCAAACTCGGCGTATCTATTCCATGTATCGGCTTCGTATCTAGCATTTACTGTCGTGGCGTTTATCTCATAGTCCGTAACCGCGTTCATCTGCATATCCGCGCTAACTTCGCCGCCCTTTAAGAGCTCGCTGTAATAAGGCTCCTCAATCGCCAAATAAACCATCGCCACGCTAAAAACGCTAACGACGATATAAAATATCCTTATAACCAACGTTTAGCCCACTCTTGCCTTAAGCCTTCGCTGTCTATAAGCATCTCTATCATCTCGCGTACCGCACCATTGCCGCCTTTGTAATTAAGCTTCGTTTTTACTTCAAGCTCTTTGATCGCGTTTTTAGGCTTAAAGCTCCATCCGACGCTTTTTAGTAGCTTGTAGTCGTTATAATCATCTCCTATAGCTGCAGCGTTTTCAAACTCCAATCCCTCAAATTTAAGTATCTGTTTTGCGGTTTCAAATTTATCGCTAACGCCTTGATAGACGTGCGTTATTTTTAGATCCTGCGCCCTTTTTTCGACGATTGGAGAGCTTCTACCCGTGATGATCGCGGCTTTTTTGCCAAGCTTCAGCCAACTCTCGATAGCGTACCCATCCTTGACGTCAAAAAATTTAAGCTCGTCGCCGTTAGGGCTATAAACGATCTTGCCGTCGGTTAGACAGCCGTCTACGTCTAAAAATATAATCTCTATCATAGCACGCCTTTCGTGCTAGGTACGCCGACTCTGGAGTTTTTGGTTAAAGCTCTTCTTAGCGCGACGGCGCAGGCTTTAAAGCTAGCCTCCAAAATATGATGAGAGTTTCGTCCGCGGATTTTAGCGATATGCAGCGTGATTGCAGCATTAAACGCTAGGGCTTGGAAAAATTCATTCGCTAGCTCTACGTCAAATTCGCCGACTTTGCCTTCGTTTATACTCTCATAGACTAAAAACGGGCGATTTGAAAGATCAAGCGCGCAGTTTACCGCAGCCTCGTCCATAACAATCGTCGCCTCGCCAAATCTCTCGACTCCGCTAAGCGGATAAATTTTCTCTCTTAATGCTTGTCCGATAACGATGCCTACGTCCTCTACGCTGTGATGAAAATCTACGTGCAAATCGCCCTTGCAAGCAAGCTTTATATCAAAAAGCGCATGCTTGCAAAAAGCCTCAAGCATATGATCAAAAAAACCTATACCCGTGCTTATCTGGGCTTTACCGCTACCGTAAATTTCAAGCTCTAGGCTAATATCCGTCTCTTTAGTTTTTCTTTGCATTTTATTCTCTCACGAAAAACGCGCCCGCGATATGGCCGGCATTTATAAAGTCTTTAGCCTCGTCCTCGCTTCTAAAGCCGGCTATAAACACTCTATACACCTTGCCTCCGTCAAGCTCGTAAGACTTTATAACCGTATCGTACGCTCCATTGCCGTATTTGCCGGCATATTGCTGTCTTTGCGCATTTGCGCCGCTTAAATTTTTAAACGCGCCGATTTGCACCATAAAGACTCCGCCGACAAAACTTTGCTGCTGGGTTTTAGCTATACCCGAACTTTGCGCGCCAGGTTTATTTTTGGCCTGAGGTGCCTGAACGGTAGTTTTGTCGCTAACGTTACCGTTAAAGCCCACGACTTCGAGCAAAACCGGAGCCGTGCCGGCGTTAAATACGTCGAGCTTTACCGCGCCGGTTTTTGAAAGGTCGATTACGCGCCCGGCCACGAAAGGACCTCTGTCGTTGATACGCACGACGATGCTTTTGCCGTTTTTTATATTCGTCACGCGCACCATCGTATTCATCGGTAGCGTCTTATGCGCCGCCGTCATAGCGTGCATGTCGTATACTTCCCCGTTTGACGTCCTTTTACCGTGGAAATCAGGCCCGTACCAGCTAGCTACTCCGCTAGCTCTATCGCCGACTTTAACGACCGTAGGATAGTACGTTTTACCGTTTATGGTATAGGGACGCATCGTGGCTTCGTGCATGCCTTTAGATGAGTTTATTTTACCGCTTCCGCCTTTTTTAGAACCGCCGCCCGTTATGCCGCCCATAGGCGAGGTCAAAAATGAACAGCCGCTCATAAAAAAAACCAAAAATAGGCTAAAAAATATAAATTTAACTCTACTCGGTTGCGGCAAGTTTAGCTCCTATAGAACCGTTTGAGCTCATTAACGTATTAGCCTCTTTTAGATCTTCAAGCGCGACATCGAATTTTTGCGACACTTCGCCCAGCGTCTCTCCGCTTTTTACCATATATTCCGCCAAATAATTTACATTTTGTTCGCTAGGTATGACTAGTTTTTGATCAGGCTTAATTTCATTTGAAGCAAGGCCGTTGTACTCTTTTATAATTTTATGATTTACGCCCGTTTTCTCGGCTATGGTTAGCAACGTATCGTTTTCTTTGACGGTATAAATTTCAAATTTTCTATTTTTTGCAGCCTCGAAATTATCGTTAAACATTTTCTTTTTATTAGACGGTATATATAGATAGTACGGCTTTTGCGTCGGAGGAGTGTAGACGAATTTTAAATGCATATTGTTTTCTTTCATCTTTTTTAGACTAAGTCCTATGCTGTCGCCGACCTCCATCAGCGTAGTACCGCCCGGGACGCTTACCTTAGATAGCTCGGCATTTTTGACGGCATCTTGGGTCTTGGTTTTAGCCACCAGGCTTTCTTGTTCTTTGGCTATATGCGCTATGGTTAAAATTTTCTTTACGAATCTTTTCGTCTCTTTGGGAATATAGCTTTTTTTATCGTCGAGTAAAACGGCTAGATCGTCGGTGCCGGCCTTTTTTATTCCCTCTCTTAGCCTTGCGTCACCGCAGTTATATGCCATCATCGCAAGATACCACTTGCCAAAGTCGTTTTTTAAGCTTTGTAGGTATTTAGTGGCCGCAGCAGTAGCCGCCATAGGGTCTTTTCGCTCGTCGGCATATTTATCGACTCTAAGGCCGTAAAGCCTAGCCGTAGACTCCATAAATTGCCAAATTCCGATAGCTTTCTTGCTAGATACTATATGGTTTGAAAAACCGGACTCCGTCATAGCAAGATATAAAAACGACTCTGGGATACCAGAATCTTCTATGATCTTTTGAAGCATCGGGATATGCTTATAACCATTTCTTATAGTATCGGCAAACTCTTTTCTTTTGCTATCTTTGATAGATTTTTTTATATCGTTATAATGAGAACTCTTCATAAATTTAGCGTCTATGTCGAATTCTTTTAAGATCATCTTTTGGGTTTGCTCTGCGTCGCTACCGGTTGCGGACGCAAAAAGCCATCCCGCACAGGCTAAACACAGTATTATTACTCTAAAGATTTTCATTTTTCTCCTTGATTACGTGTTAAATTTCGTAAAAATTTTCTTCGCGTTTTTCGTAGTTATTTGCATTACCTCTTCTTCTTTTAAATTTAAAATCTCAGCCATCTTTGCCGCAACCAACCGCGTAAAAGCAGGCTCGTTTCTTTTGCCTCTAAAGGGCTCTGGCGTCAGATACGGCGCATCGGTTTCAAGTAGCAGCCTATCTAGCGGAATTTGGGGTAAAATTTGAACCAAATTCTTTGCGTTTTTAAACGTCAAAACTCCGCCGATGCCAAAATAAAATTTGCCCATTTTAGCAAGCTCTAAAAGCAACGGCGAAGCGTTATAGCAGTGTAAAACCGCAGCAACTAGCCTGCTTGCATACTCTTTTAAGATATTAAAACTATCTTCGTTTGCATCTCTTATATGCAAAATGACCGGCAAATTTAACTCTGCCGCCATATCAAGCTGCGCTCTAAATACGCGCTTTTGTTCGGCTTTTTCCGCTTCTTTTTCGTTTTCGTCCTTAGGCAAGCGAAAATAATCAAGCCCGCACTCGCCCACGGCTATACACTTTTCGTCTCGCGCAAATTTACGCAGCGCCTCTTCGTCAAATCCCGCCTTCTCATACGGATGAACTCCGACGGCAAAAAATACATTTTCAAATTCGCGGGTTATTTTAGCCGCTTTTGGTAAATCATTAATATCAGCCCCCGGTATCAATACTCCGCCGATACCGTTTTTACGGGCATTTTCGATAACTTGCGCAAGATCGCCGTCAAAGCTTTTATCATCCAGATGACAGTGCGTGTCTATTATCATCAGGCTATTTCCACCCTATTTCGACCGTTTTGTTTAGCTTTGTAAAGTGCCTCGTCGGCAAGCTCCAAAATCTCGTCGACGTTATAATCGCTTTTGCCGAAAGTAACGCCTATAGAAACCGAAATTTTAACCGATTCGTTTTTAATATTTACCGGATTGGCTGCTATTGCGGCTCTTAATCCGACGAAAAATTTAACCGCGTCTTCTTGCGATACGTTTTTTAATAAAACGCAAAATTCTCCGCCGCCGAATCTAGCCGCTATATCGCTGCTTTTGGTGTCGTCAATTAATTTTTTAGCCAGCAGTTTTAAAATTTTATCGCCGCTATCTTGTCCGTATTTATCGTTGATATTTTTAAGCCCGTCTACATCGATCACGGCTACGGCGTAAGGCATAGGATTTTCTTCCAAACTTGCCAAGTATCCTTGCATATCGTCGTAGAAATACCTTCTATTAAATAATCCGGTTAGAAAATCTTTATTGGCGAAATTTGCGATTTTATTGATATTTTCCATATTTTCTATAGTATTATTTACGCGGCAAATAAGCTCTTCTTTTAAAAACGGCTTAGCGATAAAATCATTAGCTCCGTTTTTCAAAAATACCGCGCCGCTAACGTTTTCGTTCGCGCTAGTCATCATTATAACGCCTAGTTCGTTTTTATCTTTTTGCTCCCTTAGCTCTTTTAAAACCTCCAAACCGTCTTTTACCGGCATGCCGTAATCAGAAACCACGAGTTTTATATCGGGATTATCGGCAAAATAATTCATCGCCTCTTCGCCGTGAGCCGCCGTAAATACTTGAAACTGCAAATTTTGCAATATTTTTTTTACGTCGTTTCTGGTCTGCATTACGTCTTCTACTACCATGACTTTATACTGCTTGTTGTTTTTTAGCCTATCTATCATATGGAATATATAATTTACGTCGCTCATATTTCCCTTATAGACGTAGTCCACGATGTCCTTATCCATAAAAGTTTCTCTAGTCTTATCGTCCATACTGCCCGTTAAAACTATAATCGGTAAGCCCTTAGACGCTACGAAATCGACCACTTCGCCGTTTGGGGCATCGGGCAAATTTAAATCGAGCAAAGTTATAAAATAATCCTTAGCCTTCGTAAGAAACGCCTGCGCTTCGGCCAAGCTGTGAGCGACGTCCACTTGCATTTCGGTATTATCTTCCATCTTTTTAGCGATTAGCTTTGCTAAGGCTTTGTTGTCTTCTACTATTAAAATTTTACTTTTTTCCATAAACACCCATTTAAAAATTTTTGAGAATATACCATTACTTTTCTCTTTTCAACCTAAATTTTAAGCCAAGCTTAAACAACCAAAAGCTGACGGGCGAAATTTATCGCCTCCTCAGTTATACGTTCGCCGCTTATCATACGGGCCAGCTCGCTTACGCGCTCTTCGCCCTTTAGCTCCCTTACGTTCGAGGTTTCGCCGCGCTTTTCGACTAGAAAATGCGAATCAGCCTTAGAGCTTAGCTGCGGCT
>CAUSIL010000012.1:0-19383 GCA_963531395.1 uncultured Campylobacter sp. | reverse complement strand
GCACGGCAAATGAGAGCGTGGCGGCGCAGATTGAAATTTTAAACGAGTGGCTGAAAGATGAATAAATTTTAAAATTTATCGCCAAAAGGCGAAAATTTAATTATAATTATAGAAAAATTTAAGGAGGAAAGGATGTTTGGAAACGGCTATAAAAAAGAGCTAGAGAGTAAAAACGCGGCTCTATTGCAGGAAAACGAAAGTCTAAAGGCGCAGATAAAACAACTGCAAAGCGAGCTGGAAGCGGCAAAATCAAGTGCGGCGAGCGAGCAAAACGAGCCAAAAACTAACGAAAATGCGACGAAATTACTGCTGGCTAGCTACGCCGACGGTATAAATTTCTTGCAAGGTACGATGGAAGAAAACCTAAAAATGCTCGAAAATATAAACGAGCTAAATAATCTAACGTTTACTAAGACTGGCGAACTGCGCGAGCAGACGAGTTTTATCGTTAGCTCTATGCAAAACGTCCAGCAAATGAGTGGCGACTTGCAAAACGACGCCTCGTCGCTAAATAACAGCGTGATGTCGATCGTGGAGATTATAAATCTCATCAAAGATATCTCCGATCAGACGAATTTGCTAGCTCTAAACGCGGCTATCGAGGCGGCTCGCGCGGGCGAACACGGACGCGGATTTGCCGTGGTGGCCGATGAGGTGCGAAAGCTCGCCGAACGCACGCAAAAAGCCACTCTCGAAGTCGAGGTAAATATAAACGGACTTAAACAAAGCTCAAATACGATGATAGGAATGAGCGAAAATTTCTCTAAAATTTCGGGCGACGTGATGCGCGTTTTGAGTGATTTTCAAGGTACTATCGCAAGCGTTAACGAAAACACGCAAAATATCTTAAATCAAACATTAAATTTAACTAACGAAGTTAACGTCAGCAACGGCAAAATCGACCATATAAATATGAAACTAAACGGCTATAGAGCCGTTTTAAACGGCGAATTTGACGGCGTACCTAGCGTAGGTAGCTGCCGCTTCGGTAAGTGGTTTAACGAGAAGGTCAAAAACGTCATAGTAAAAGACGTAAAAATCATCCAGGATATCTCGCACGACCACGAAAACGTCCATAACGGACTCGATAAGGCGATCAAAATTTTCGCAGATAGCAGCAAGGATAACGCCGCCGGAGTGGAAATCCTAAAAGACGTGGAAAACTCGAGCAAAGTAGGCTTTGAAACGCTTTTAGACGCGGTTAGAGCAGCGAGAAAATAATGAAATTTAACCGTCCTGGCAAAAGGTCGGCGGCGGTTAAATTTTAAAAAGATAAAATTTGCGTGCTTGCCTATGATTTTTTGTTCTTGCTAGTCGCTTAACATAAAAACTCGTCGAGCCGCCGTTACCGCTATCCGTGCGGCTTGCCGAGACGAATTTAAAATTTCCGTAAGTCATAAATGCAAATTTAATGTACGTTTCGTGGCACGGTTAAATTCGGCAAATTTGATTTATCTCTAAAATTTAGCGTTAAATTTATAGTTTATTCTGCTTTTTATCGGCGCCGGGTTTTTTGGCGAATTTATCGCGTCAAATACGGCTCCAATCCTCACTTCAATCTAAAATTTTGATTTTCTTTCGCGATTTGCTGAAGCTCGTCTAGGTTGTTTTGGGCTTGCTTTAAGAGCTCGTCGAATTTAAACCCTAGCATAACGATACGGTAGAGCTCGGGCTTGTTTTTCTTCCAGTTATAAAGCGTTTTTGTATCTATATTTAAAATCCCCGCTATATCTCTTTTTGATAGATTATTTCCCATTCTTAGCCTTTTTATCGGGAATTTTTAGTAAAATAGGCTGACTTATCAACTAAGGAATAATTACCTATTATCTATAATCTCTAAGTAATTATTCCTTATTATTTATATGTAATTAAGTCTAAATCAGGTAGTATTTTGCACTTTAATTTAAAGGAGAAAGTAATGAGTAAGCTGTATGACGCTGATTTGGATTTTTTGAGGCAAATTAGCGATGAGGACTTGGCGCCTTTGGTTAAAATTTTGACCGATCCGATAAGTGAAACACTAACCGTCAATGAGAAATATAAAGCTCATAATCCTAAGCATGGTAAATATATTGATGAAATAATCAATGAAATACATGGCTTTGGAGGAAATACGATATTTAATATATTCCGAGGACATGGGGTGCTTTATAGGGAAATTTTACTAGATGTTTGTAAAAAATTAAAGATGAGAAATATTCAGTATTATAAAAGTTTACCTATCGACGAAGTAGAATTTATGCTAATCGAGGAAGGGCTTAGAGTAAAGCTTGAAAAATTAAGCGAAGGAGAGCGGGCTGCATTTTTGAGTGATTTGGGATTAGAGTCAAAAAATAGCACAAATATAACAACAGATGTAGTTATAATGTCTGTCAGACAAGCAATCCAAAAAGGAGGCTTTACATCTTATAAAATTATTCTTAAGATAGTTAATTTTGTATGGAATGCTACTTTTGGATTGATTTTTGGCGGATTATCGCTATCAACAAACGCTTTAATCGTAAAAACTACAAAAATAATAGCATCTACGCCGGTTGCCGTGGCTATGGGTATTTGGACTATATTTGATATAGCGAGTCCAGCTTATAGGGTTACGGTTCCTACTGTTTATTGTATAGCTAGTTTGCGTTTAAGATATAAGTATGAAAATTTAATAGAGCAAGATAGAGAATTTATGGAAATTGAAAATTCAAAAAAATAAAATCTTAAAGCTCGAATTAGGCTTTAAGATTTTAAACAAAGCCTCGCAAACTCGCTTCCAATTTTACCAAATTTAACGAGTTTGACGAGTCAAATTTACGCCCAAATTTGGGCGTAAATTTTAAATTTAAAACGTACTTTGCGGATCGGTTGCGGTATCTACCCAGCCCAGTTTTGCTCCGGCTAGCAGGTGAAAGTGCAGATGCATGACCTCTTGGCCGCCGTTTTCGCCGCAGTTAGTCACTAGGCGGTATCCGCTCTTATCCACGCCCATCAGCACCGCGACCTCTTGGATAAATTTCGTCATCTCGCCCATCAGCGCCCCGTCCATCTCCTGGAAATTTTCAAAGTGCTTTTTCGGGATGATCAAAATGTGAATCGGAGCCTTTGGATTTATGTCGTTAAAGGCTAGGAATTTGTCGTTTTCTAGTACTTTGTTGCAAGGTATCTCGCCCGCTACGATTTTTTCGAATATCGTCATGATTTTCTCCTGGTTAAAATTTGGCTTAATTATAACAAGTAAAAGTTAAAATTTCCCGCCTTTTAGGCAGATTTTATCAAATTTTGACTACAATCTATCCTAAAATTCAGTAAAGGTAAAAACTTGCAAGAGTATAGAGAAAGTATCGCAAAATGCGGGAATTTGGCGGATTTAGACAAGATTCGCGTCGCGCTACTAGGCAAAAAGGGCGCGATCACGTCGGAGTTTGCTAAGCTTAAGGATATGGACGAAGCGGCCAAGAAGGAATTTGCGGCAAATTTAAACAAGCTAAGAGACGAATTTGAAGCGCTTTTAGCGGCTAAAAAAACCGAGCTTGAAAGCGGCGAGATAAAAGCCAAAATGAAGGCTGAGGCTATCGATATTACGCTATTTAACGAGCCTTCGGGTGCCGGCGCACTGCACCCCGTGATGGCTACGATGGATAAGATCATCGAGTACTTTATGATGCAAAATTTCTCGCTCGAGACGGGACCGCTCATAGAGGATGATTTTCATAACTTCGAGGCGCTAAATTTACCTAAATATCACCCTGCGCGCGATATGCAAGATACGTTTTATTTTAAGGATTTTAGGCTGCTCCGCACTCACACTAGCCCAGTGCAGGTGCGCACGATGATGAACAAAAAGCCGCCGATTCGCATGATAGCGCCGGGAACGGTATTTCGCCGCGACATGGATCTAACGCACACGCCGATGTTTCATCAGGTGGAAGGCCTCGTAGTCGAGGAGGGCGGCGCGGTGAGCTTTGCAAATTTAAAATCAATGCTTGAAAATTTCTTAAAATACATGTTCGGCGACGTTAAAGTACGCTTTCGCCCTAGCTTTTTCCCGTTTACCGAGCCCAGCGCGGAGGTCGATATCAGCTGTATTTTCTGTCACGGCGACGGATGCCGCGTATGCAAGCAAACGGGCTGGCTCGAGGTGCTAGGATGCGGCGTGGTCGATCCAAACGTCTTTAAGGCTGTGGGCTACAAAAACGTGAGCGGATACGCATTTGGACTCGGAGTCGAGAGATTTGCGATGCTGCTTCATCAAATTCCTGATTTGCGCTCGCTTTTCGAGGGAGATTTAAGATTATTGGAGCAGTTTAAATGATAATTTCAAGAAATTGGCTAAACGAATGGCTAGATATCTCAAGCGTAACGAGCGAAACTCTGCTAAAGACGTTAAATTCGATCGGGCTTGAGGTCGATAGCTTTAAAGAGATCAGGGTGCCTAAAAACATCGTCGTAGGCTACGTAAAAAGCAAGATAAAACACGAAAACGCCGAGAAACTAAGCGTTTGCCAAGTGGACGTGGGCGGCGAGACGCTACAAATCGTCTGCGGCGCGAAAAACGTCGAGGCCGGACAGTTCGTGCCCGTGGCGCTATCAGGCGCCGTTATGCCAAGCGGCCTGGAGATAAAGAGGGCAAAACTACGCGGCGTGGAGTCAAACGGTATGATCTGCTCATCCGTCGAGCTAGGCCTCGTAAAAACAAACGACGGCATAATGCCGCTAGATGAAAGTATCGGCGAACTAAAACTGGGTAAAGAAATTTGCGAATATCCACTACTAAATGACGATATCATCGAGATCGAGCTAACACCAAACCGCGGCGACTGCCTAAGCGTCTACGGCGTAGCGAGGGATCTATCGGCCGCGCTTGATCTACCGCTGAAGGACGCCGCCAGATACGAAGAGGGCGAAAATTTGCTCGGTATCGGGCGCATCTTGGCTATCCATGCCGAGGAAAATTTACAAAGCAGCTTTCAGTACCGCGCTTTTGAGATAAAAGAGTATTTTGACGAAAATTTGCTGATGAAGATCCGTTTGGCGCTGATCGAATGCGATAAACAAAACCGCATTGAGCGCCTGCTAGACTACGCTACGCATTCAACCGGCGTACTGTTTAGCGCGTATGACTACGCCAAGCTCAAAAAGGACGACGAGCGTGCGGTTTTTGATCTGCAAAAGGGCGCAAATTTAGCGACTGAAATTTTAGCCGGCGGCGAGCTTTTGGGTGTCGGCGGCGTGTATCAGACGGACGCGGCGAGGCTTGACGAAAATAGCAAACTAATCATAGTGGAGGCTAGCTATACCGATCCGCAAGTTATCGCGACTACGGTTTACGAAGACAAGCAAATGCCTAGGCAAGCGCAAGCTTATCGTTCGCTAAGAGGCAGCGAGCCAAACGTCGGTTTTGGTGCCGATTTTTTATTTAAACAGCTAGCCGCGCTAAAATCGGTCGCGCTTTATGCGGGCTCTCAGCAAAGCGTGATGATGCGCGAACCCAAGGTCGTGAGCTTTACGATGAGCGATATGCAAAAAATGATCGGTCAAGAAGTCGCGCAAAACGACGTCGTAAGGATACTTAAAAAGCTTGGATTTAGCCTAACTTTTAACGCCGAAAAAGAGGGCGCGAATGCCAAAGTACCGTTATTTCGCCACGATATCGTAAATTCTCAAGACGTGTGCGAGGAGATCGTGCGAATGGTCGGTATCGATAATATCGCCTCAAAGCCGCTAAATTTCAGCGAAGCTAACCGCATAAACGATACCTTTGTAGGCTACAAAAATGCGCTAAATTTGCGTAAAAAAGCCGCTGCGGCAGGATTTTTCGAGAGCGTGCATTATGTATTTGACGACGCCGGCGAGCTAGCGGCGCTCGGTTTTGCGCCTTGTAAGGCCGAGATAGCCAACCCGATAAATAGCGAGCTAAACACGCTAAGGCCGACGCTTGCAAATCACTTGCTAAAATCGGCCGAGCGAAACGTAAAAAATCAGCGAAAATCGGTCAAAATTTTTGAATTCGGTAGCGTATTTAGCCAGAGCGGAGAACAAAGCGAGAGATTTGGCTTCGTAGCTAGCGGACTAGCAAAAGAACCTAGCCTGCTAAACGGCGCAAAGCCTGCCGATATCGACTTTTTAGGCTTTGCGACGGCAGTTAGAAACGCGATCGGCGAATTTGAGCTAAAAGCGTGCGACGACGTAAAATATTTAAGCGAATTTGAACAAGCGAAAATCTATCAAAACGGCCTTTGCGTGGGCTATATCGGCCGCGTGGACGTGCGAGTCGAAGCCGCGCGCGACCTGCCGCGAACCTATCTTTGCGAGATAGAGTTTGAAAAGCTTAAATTTGACGGCGCGGTCGTCAAAGCCTACTCAAAATTCCCTGCTATCAGCAGAGACCTAAGCCTAATCGTGCCTAAAACTATGAAATTTGAAGCGATAAAAGAGTGCATAAACGCGCTAAAAATCGAGTTCCTAAAAGAATTTGCACCGGTTGATATATATTCAGACGATAAGCTCGGAGACGACGCGAGCTTAAGCGTCAAATTTAACTTCCAAGATATACAAAAAACGCTTGAGGACGAGGAAGTGGCGGCGATAATGGATAAAATTTTGGACGCTTTAAAGCAAAATTTAAATATCGGACTAAGATGAAAGTTTACGCATTAAGAACGCCGATAAATGCGAGCCTGGAAAACATCGCGGCCGATAAATCCATCTCTCATAGATGCGCGATATTTTCGCTTTTAAGCGATAAGCCAAGCCGCGTGAAAAACTATCTAAAGGCCGAGGATACGCTAAATACGCTAGAAATCGTAAAAAATTTGGGCGCGCATATCGAGGAAAAAGAGGGCGAGCTAATCATAACTCCGAGCGCAAATTTAAAAGAGCCTAGCGTTGTTTTAGAGTGCGGAAACTCGGGCACGGCGATGAGGCTTTTTATGGGCTTTTTGGCTGCTAGCGAAGGTTTTTTCGTGCTAAGCGGAGACGAGTTTTTAAATCGTCGTCCGATGGCGCGTGTAGCTAAACCGCTAATTGGCGTCGGGGCTAAGATAGATGGCGCAAACGGCGGAGATCACGCGCCTTTGGCGATTCGCGGCAAAAAGCTGGAGTATTTTAAATTTGATAGCAAAATCGCATCCGCGCAGGTAAAATCGGCGCTGATTTTGGCGGGACTAAAGTCAAACGGCTGCGAGCTTAGCGAGCCCGAGCTTAGCCGCGATCACACCGAGCGCATGCTAAAAGGTATGGGCGCGAGCCTGCAAATTTTACCCCGCGGCGTCAAGGTTGAGCCGATGAGTGCGCCGCTAAAACCGCTTGAAATTTGCGTTCCAAACGACCCTAGCTCGGCGTTTTTCTTTGCCGTAGCCGCAGCGATAATCCCGAATTCCCACATCGTGCTAAAAAATATGCTGCTAAATAAAACGCGCGTGGAGGCCTTTAAAATTTTAGCCAAAATGGGTGCGCAAGTAACATTTAAAGAGACTTCAAGCGCATACGAAAGCATCGGCGAGATCGAGATAAAGTACGCGCCGCTAAAGGCCGTGGACGTGAACGAAAATATCTCGTGGCTAATCGACGAGGTGCCGGCACTTGCCATAGCATTTGCAAGCGCAGGGCATAAGTAGCGTGAGAAACGCAAAAGAGCTTCGCGTTAAGGAGAGCGACCGCATCGCGATCATGGTGCAAGGACTGCGAAAATGCGGGCTTGAAGTCGAAGAATTTGAAGACGGCTTTAGCGTAAAAGGCGGCGAGGCAAACTGCGCTATCATCGACAGTAACGGCGATCACCGTATCGCGATGAGCTTTGCGGTGCTTGGGCTAAAATGCGGAATGGTTATAGAAAAGAGCGAGTTTATCGCGACTTCGTTCCCGAATTTTAGCGGGATTTTAAGGCAACTGGGAGCTAGCGTTGAAGATTGAGCTTGCCAGCAGTTACGGCTTTTGTTTTGGCGTAAAGCGCGCTATAAAAATCGCAGAAAATGCCAAAGATGCCGTAACTATCGGTCCTATCATACATAATAACGACGAGATAAACCGCCTAAATAAAAATTTTAACGTTAAAACGCTTGAGGGTATAAACGAAATCGACGGCGAAAAAAAGGCGATCATCCGCACGCACGGCATTACAAAAGGCGATCTAGCCGAGCTAAAAAAAAGCGATATAAAAGTGATCGATGCGACGTGCCCGTTTGTCACCAAGCCTCAGCAAATTTGCGAGAAAATGAGCAAAGAGGGCTATGACATCGTGATATTTGGCGATGAAAATCACCCGGAGATAAAGGGGGTGAAATCCTATGCCGTCGGTAAGGTATTCGTCGTACTTGAAGAAAGCGAGCTAGAGAGCGTAAAACTAGCTCAAAAAGTAGCCGTCATCAGTCAAACGACGCGTAAAGTAGAAAAATTTATGCAAATCGTAAATTATTTGATGCTACGCGTAAAAGAAGTGCGCGTTTTTAACACGATTTGCAACGCTACTTTTGAAAACCAAGAAGCGGTTAAAAATTTAGCCG
Source organism: uncultured Campylobacter sp. (assembly GCA_963531395.1). Lineage (GTDB taxonomy): Bacteria > Campylobacterota > Campylobacteria > Campylobacterales > Campylobacteraceae > Campylobacter_A. The sequence continues at coordinate 10,897 of CAUSIL010000012.1, read as the reverse complement.
CCAGAGCCGACGTGATGGTCGTAGTAGGCGGCAAAAATAGCTCAAATACAAAGCAGCTTTATCTCATCTCAAAAAGCGCCTGCGAGGATAGCTATCTCGTAGAAAACGAATCCGAGCTTGAGCGCTCGTGGTTTGAGGGTAAGAATCTTTGCGGCATAAGCGCGGGAGCTTCTACGCCCGATTGGATCATACAAAAAGTAGTCGATAGGCTTGAGGGGTTTAAAATTTAGCAAATTCGTATCGTTTTTAAATAAAATTTCAAATTTGAGCCTGAAATTTAGTAAGTTAATCTACAAATAAGTTAATATTAAGTAAAATCAACTCTAATTGTGTTAAAAAGCAAAATATATCAAAAAGGAACAAGATGGCTGCGGTGAACAAAAAAGTTCAACTTAGTAAGGCAAACGACGATATCGAAAACGACGATTTCGCCGCGATGCTAGAGGAGTCTTTTAAAAAGACGGAAGAAGATAGCGACGGTATAATCGTCGATATTAAAGGCGACGAAGTTTTTGTAAACGTCGGTAGAAAATCAGAAGGAATTTTAAACATTTCTGAAATACAGGACGAGAACGGAGAGCTTAAATTTAAAGTAGGCGATACGATAAAAGTCGTAATTACCGGCTCGACAAGAAGCGGAAAACCTATCGTTTCTCACAAAAAAGCGCTTAGAAAAGAAAAAGTAAAAGCCTATATTGACTCGTATAACGAAGGAAATCAAGACGTATTCGACGTAAAAATCATAGGAAAAAATAAAGGCGGTTTCGTCGCGCAAAATAGCGACGGGATCGAGTTTTTCTTGCCTCGCTCGCAAGGCGGCTTTAGAGATGCTAACGCCGTCGTAGGAAAGAGCTTTAAGGTAAAAGTTTTAAAGATAGATAAAGACGAGCAAAGCATCATCGTCTCAAGAAAAAAACTACTCGACGAAGATAGAAGGAAAAAAAGGGAAGCAATATCTGCTGTAGCCGAAAATACCGACGTCATCGAAGGCGTGGTTAAAAAAATCACTACCTATGGTATGTTTGTGGATATAGGCGGGGTGGACGGACTCGTGCATTATAGCGAGATAAGCTATAAGGGGCCGGTAAATCCGGGTTCTATCTACAAAGAAGGCGACAAGGTTTTAGTAAAAGTCATCAAATACGATAACGAGAAAAAACATCTATCTCTATCCATCAAGGCTGCGATGCCTGATCCTTGGGATGAGATAAAAGACGGTTTAGAGGTCGGCGATACTATAAAAGTAACCGTCAGTAACATAGAGCCTTACGGCGCATTCGTCGATCTTGGCAACGATATAGAGGGCTTTTTGCATATCTCTGAAATTTCGTGGGATAAAAATATCAAAAATCCAAAAGACCACATTAGCGAAGGCGAGGAGCTTGACGTCGAGGTTATCGAGATAGACGCGAAAGATCGTCGCCTAAGAGTGAGCCTTAAAAATTTACTCAAAAAGCCGTTTGACGAATTTAAAGCCAAATTTAAAGAAGGCGACGTTACTAAAGGCGTAGTTACTAGCGTAACGAATTTTGGCGCATTTGTTAAAATCGGCGCAGTCGAAGGCTTGCTTCACAATGAAGACGCTTCTTGGGATAGAAACGATAAGTGCAAAGATTTGTTTAAAGTAGGCGACGAGGTCGAGGTAAAAATCATTAAAATCGACTCTAACGAGCAAAAAATTTCGCTTAGCCAAAAAGATTTAAAACAAAGCCCGGTGCAAGCTTTTGCTAAGAAATTTAACGTAGGCGACATCGTGACTGGCAAAATTCGCGATATTAAAGATTTTGGCGTGTTTGTAGAGCTCGGCGATAACGTCGATGCACTCATCCGCAAAGAAGACCTAGGTAACGTAAGCGCCGAAAGCCTAAATATAAACGACAATATCGAAGCTGCGATAGCCTTTATCGACGAGAAGAAAAATAGAATCCGCCTAAGCGTAAGACGTCTTGCGAGACAAAAAGAGCGCGAGGTGCTAAACGAGATAAATAGCGACGATAAGGTTACTTTGGGCGACATTATCAAAGAACAGCTATCATAAGTAAATGAAGCGATATCTGCTCTGGGGCGCGATGGTTTTTTTGCTGATCTTCGTCTGCGTATGCGGCGCCTTGCTGTATAGGTACGCGGAGGTAAATTTAAAAGAACCTGCGCCCATGGAGCTAAAAATATCGCAAAACGGCGAGGAGCGAAATTTGACCGCTGGGCAGACCTCTTGGGTCGGCGAAATGGCAAATTTGGCTCCGAAAAATTACGCTTTAGCAAGTAACGAGATATTTATAGAATTTAAAGACAAATCAAAAGCTGCCGCCAAGAGCGCATATCAGCTAATGATTAATAAAAACGACATCTATTCAATGTTTTGCCTTACGCAAACCCTAAAAAACATACCAGTAGATTTTAGCGTGGTAAATGAAAAATCTCAAAATTTAATCTACATAAATACGCAAGATAGCGGTATTTTAAACCGCATTGTAAACGAACTTAAGGCGTATGATATACACTCAACTTTTAAGGAGATCAAGCTATGAAAACCATAATAGTGTGCGATGCTATACACAAAGTCGGCTTTGAAATTTTAAATCGTGAAGAGGATATAAAAGTAATCGACGCGGTAAACGTGCCAAAGGACAAGCTTTTAGATATCTTAGGTGAGGCTGATGTGGCTATCACTCGAAGCTCGACCGAGGTCGGCGAGGCGTTTTTAAATGCCGCAAAAAATTTAAAAGCTCTCGTGCGCGCAGGCGTTGGTGTCGATAATGTGGATATCGACGGCTGTTCAAAGCGCGGCATCATCGCGATGAATGTCCCTACGGCAAACACGATCGCCGCGGTAGAGCTAACGATGGCTCATATGCTAGCGGCGGCTCGCTCTTTTCCTTATGCCCACAACGACCTAAAAATCGACCGCATTTGGAAACGCGAAAAATGGTACGGCGTCGAGCTTTTTAATAAAGCGTTAGGTATTATCGGCTTTGGCAACATCGGCTCGCGCGTGGCAGCCAGGGCTGCGGCTTTCGGTATGAAAATCGTCGCTTACGATCCATATATAGATCCGTCGAAAGTAACCGATATGGGCGGCGTTTATACTAAAAATTTCGACGATATCCTCGCTTGCGATTTCATAACGATCCATACGCCTAAAAATAAAGAAACGATAGATATGATTGGCGAGGCCGAGATTGCTAAGATGAAAGACGGCGTACGTCTCATAAACTGCGCTCGCGGCGGTCTTTATAACGAAGAGGCGCTATATAACGGCTTAAAAAGCGGCAAGATCGCGTTTGCGGGTATCGACGTATTTGCAAAAGAGCCCGCGACTAATCACCCGCTACTTGAGCTAAACAACGTCAGCGTCACGCCGCATCTTGGCGCAAATACGCTAGAGTCTCAAGCAAACATCGCTATTGCCGCAGCTGAGCAGGCTATCTCGGCGGCTCGCGGCATCAGCTATCCTAGCGCGTTAAATTTGCCGATAAAAACGGAAGACTTGCCGCCTTTTGTGGAGCCTTATATCGAGCTTACGAGTAAGATGGCTTTCCTTGCCGCACAAATTAACAAAAACGCGATCAAAGCCGTCCGTATCGAAACTCACGGGCAGATTAGCGAATACGCGAATTCCTTACTAACCTTTGCTATAGTGGGCGCGCTAAAAGAGAGTTTGGGCGACGGCATAAACTACGTAAACGCTAAATTTTTATGCGACGAGAAGGGCATAAAAACCGAAAGTATCGTCGGCGGCGATAGTATTTTTAAAAATAAGATCACCGTTCGTATCACGACGCAAAGCGATGTCGTGACGATCGGCGGAACGGTATTTGGCGAAAATCAGCAACGTATCGTAACTATAAACGGTTTTAAAACAGACTTTAAACCTAAGGGCAAGATGATTATCTTTAAAAATAACGACGTTCCGGGCGTTATAGCTAAGATTTCGTCTATCCTTGCCGATGAGAAGATAAATATCGCCGACTTCCGCCTAGGGCGCGACGACCACGGCATGGCGCTTGCGGTCGTGCTGGTCGATGAAAAGATAACCAAAGAGACGCTGGCTAAACTAAACGAACTTGACGTTTGTATATGGGCAAAATACGCAGTTATCTAAATTTAAGCCCAAAATCGGGCTCAAATTTAAGAAAGGCTTGAATATGAAATTTTTACTTTTTATTCCGATTTTGTTTTTATTTGCCGGTTGCGAGAGCGAAGTACAAAAGCAAACTACGAAAAATTTCGAGAAAATTCTGACCGAAAAAAAGAAATTTCAAAAGATACAAAAAGACGAACCTAGCGTAAGCGAGCAGATGAAAAGGGAGATCCACTCGCAGTCTGAAAAGAGCAAGGAAAAAGGCGAGTTTAAATTTAAAGAATAATAAGCATCGCTTAGAGTGCCAGTTTCGGCGCACGAGCAAATATCCTAGTCGGCGCAGATCTTGCCCGTTCGGGGCCAACGCGCAAGTCTCCGTCATGCAAAATTTTTCAAAAACGTATAGATTAGATTTTTAAGCTTGCCTTTTATATGGTTAGTTATTTTATGCTTTATCTGCCGGTATCGTTTCTGCCAGCCGGCATAAACGCGTACGGTAGCCGTAAATTTGCGGATTATAGCCTGGGCAAATTTAATTTTGCTCAAAATTTGGCTACTTTGCTAAATTTACGAAAACCCAGCCGCTTCCTTTTTCTTATAAATTTAGGCCGTCTTTATGCACACCTTAAGGTTGCAGGTTTTACGGGGCTTAAATTTAAAGCGCCATTTAAATGCCAAATACCTGACATACGAATTTTACGGCTCTTATATTCTGCAAATCAGCCGCACATTAAGCCGTGAGATAAGCCTTATTTTACCGTCTTATTTAAGCCGTTTGCTATGCTGTTTATTTAGTGCCGCAAGGACGCGAATCTTTCCGGCGTAAATTTAGCCTTGAAATTCAGAGCAATTTCTAGCCTTTTTTCAAAACCTCAAAACCTGTACCGACTTTATCGGCGCGGCGGTCGTGGTCTATGAGGCTTTGCTTTATGGCGAAAACGTTTTGCGCCGCCGTAAGTACCTCTTTTGCTAAGTGCAAACGGCTGAATTTGAAGCGCTGCAAAGATATGATTTTTTAAATTTGACGGTACGGCTTAATCAAGGACAGATAAAACCAAAGTCTGAAGCGTAGCGGTTGCGCGAGCGCTTAAGGCGCTGATTTTTTGTCTACCGCGGCACGTTATTCTAGGCCTACTCGGTAAAGCAAGACGAAATTTATCCATTCTATTGCCGCCGCCCTTGCTTTTTGGGATGCGCGCTTTTGTTTGCGAGATGATAGGCTGGCGTAAAGCTTGGTATCAAGATTATGCGGTCGTGCGGGCGCGATTTCTTGCCGCTTTGGTCCATAGCAGATTTTCCCCGCGCGCAGGCTTTGTGCAACCCTTAAAGTACGCAACCCATCTTTTGCGTAAATTTAGTAAGCGCGGTATCGGCGTTACCAAAAAAGGCAGTATCTTTTAGGCGAAAAAACGACAGTCGTTTTAACGCGGGGCGCTCGACCGTAAGCAAAGCTCGGGGCAAATAGCGTAAAAGGCTGGTTTTACCTTCTAAAATCTTTAAAACCGCCGTTTTCGTGAAATTTTATACGAGTTTTGCCGTTTTTGCGGGTCTAAATTTAGCTCTTACGCGTTAAACTTAAACGGCATATCGACTATTTTTCAGGGATTTTGCGCAGAATCTTTTTATAAATTTAGTCAAATGCTTAAAAAAATAATTAAATTTAAATAAACGACGCAAAAACATAAAATTTTATCTAGTCGGCGATATCTAAACGATTTTTCTTTGAAAGCCGTATTTTTGTTTAACGGATATTTTTATGCTACTTTTAGTAACATTTTATACTCTTAAAATGCCTAAGATAGACGGCTTGTAAAATTTTATAACCAAATTAACCTCGGTTAAATTTGCCTTTTTTCGTATTACCGTTTTACGCAACTTTTGCGGCGCAAATCCTAAACCTTAAAGCGAAATATTAATATGATTTTTATTTTGCATTAAGCTTAAAATCGCACTAAAATTTCGCCGAGATTTTAAATTTAGGAGGATTTGATGCAAGAGGTATTTTTGCAAAATTACGATCCAGCGGGTAATATTTGGCTCAGCGCGGCTACGGCGGCTTTGCCTATAGCCGTGTTTTTGCTATGCTTGACGGTTTTTAAGCTAAAAGGCTACGTCGCGGCGTTTCTAACCGTCGCAGCCAGCCTTACCGTGGCGATTATATTTTATAAGATGCCCGCAGTTACGGCGTTTATGAGCTTTGCTTACGGTTTTTTCTACGGGCTTTGGCCGATAGCTTGGATTATTTTGTGCGCGATTTTTCTTTATAAACTTAGCGTAAAATCAGGCTATTTCGAGACGCTAAAGGCCTCTATTACGGCTATTAGCCCCGATTGCCGCATTCAGGTGATTTTAATAGCGTTTAGTTTCGGCTCGTTTTTAGAAGGAGCCATCGGTTTTGGCGCGCCGGTTGCGATTTGTGCGGCTTTGCTTATGGGGCTTGGGCTAAAACCTTTAAGCGCGGCCGGACTTAGTATGATAGCAAACACGGCGGGTGCGGCGTTTGGAGCCGTGGGCATACCGGTTACGGCGCTTAGCGGTACCGTAAACGTCGATGCGCAGCTAATATCTACGATGACGGCTAGGATGCTACCGCCCATTACCTTTACGCTTCCTTTTTTGCTCGTGTTTTTAGTTAGCGGATTTAGAGGGGTTTTAGGCGTTTTACCTCACGTTGTTACGGCGGCGGCTAGCTATACTATCGCGCAGTACGCTACGGCTAAATTTTTAGGCCCTGAGCTGGTAAATATAATCGCCGCTATCGTCTCCATCGTGATGCTTTGGTCGGCGCTTAGAATTTGGAAGATTAAAGACGTATTTAGAGTAAGCGGGCAAAGCGAGGCAAAAGAGGGCGTAAGCCTAAGCGCTAAAGACGCGTTTAAAGCTTGGCTTCCTTTTATCCTCATTATCGCGGCTATAGTCGTTTGGAACAGCTCGGGTTTTAAATCTCTCATGGATTTTGCTACGTTTAAATTTGAAGTCGCAAACTTGCATAATCTAACCGCGTCAAACCCGCCTATCTCGCAGGGCGTGCAAGCTATTAGCGCCGTTTATACGTGGGATGCGCTAAGGGCTACGGGGACGGCGATACTGCTAGCCGCGATTCTTACGACGCTGATTTTAAAGATAAAACCCCAAATCGCAGTCGCTTCCGCAAAAGAGGCGGCAAAGGAGATGGCTTTTCCCATCGTTACGATAGGCTTTATCGTCGCTTACGCCTACGTTGCTAAATATAGCGGTCAAGCTGCGACTATGGGCCTAGCGCTATCAAGCACGGGCAACGCGTTTGGCTTTTTCTCGCCCGTCATCGGTTGGCTGGGCGTATTTTTAACGGGCTCGGTTACTAGCGCGAATTTGCTTTTCGGCACGCTTCAGCAAGTAACGGCAAATCAGCTAAGCGTACCCGACGTTATTTTTATGGCGGCAAACACCGTAGGCGGCGTCGTGGGTAAAATCATCAGTCCGCAAAGTATCGCCGTAGCGTGCGCGGCGGTGGGAATGGCCGGACGCGAGAGCGAAGTGCTTAAATTTACGCTTAAATACTCGCTTTTATTTATAGTTTTGGCTAGCTTCATCACGTGGGCGGTTATACATCTGTTTCCGCAGCTAGTGCCGGTAGTTACGAATTTTAGACCTTAAAGGAGGAAAAATGAAAAGAGTTTATATGTTTTTTCTCTGCTATTCATAGCAGAGAAAAATCCTAAAATAAACTCTTCGTACAAAGGAGTCAAAATTTAATCGCCGATATAAACGCGATAATAAAGCAACAAAACGCTAAAAATTTAATCTACCCCATAGACTTGCCTATCGACGTATCGCAGGTAGAAGCGGAAGTAAAATTCGCCTTTGATAGGCCCGTGGAGGAGTTTAAATCAGAGTTTTTTAACTACGACGTCTCTATAGTCAAAGCAACCAAAGCCGTTAGCTCGCACGGCGTTTTTTGCGTAACTTCAAGCAAGAGCCAACCAAGACTGCTAAGCCTAACGCCAAGACTTTGCATAGTGCTTTTAAGAAAGCAAGACGTGGTAAAAAGCCTATCTGCATGCCTAAACGAGATAAAAAAAGAAAATGAAAAGTTGCCGACTAATATCCTTTTTATCTGCGGCCCTTCAAGGACTTCTGATATCGAGCTCGTGCCGGTTTTGGGCGTACACGGCTCGCAGATAGTTTATGTTTTGGTTTATTAAATTTACTCGCTAAATTCGGGGCAATCGTTTGAAATTCGTTTGCCCCGCCTGCTAAATTTAAACTTTTTTGGATATAATCAACCATTTTTAAATCAAGGAGAAAAAAATGGCAACCTATTCTATGGGCGACCTAAAAAAAGGACTAAAGATCGAGCTAGACGGTGTTCCGTATAAAGTCGTCGAGTATCAGCACGTAAAACCGGGCAAGGGAGCGGCTTTCGTTCGCGCGAAAATCAAATCTTTCATCGATGGCAAAGTGCTTGAAAAAACGTTCCACGCTGGCGACAAATGCGATCAGCCGAATTTGGAAGAAAAAGAGATGCAGTATCTTTACGACGACGGCGAATTCTGCCAGTTTATGGACACCGCGACCTACGAGCAAGTGGCGATCAGCGACGAGGACGTAGGTGATGTCAAAAAATGGATGATAGACGGCATGATGGTTGAGATTTTATTTCACAACGGCAAGGCTATCGGTGTAGAAGTGCCGCAAGTGGTCGAGCTAAAGATTGTCGAGACTCCGCCGAATTTCAAAGGCGACACGCAGGGCGGCAAAAAGCCTGCTACGTTAGAAAGCGGCGCGGTGGTGCAGATACCTTTCCACGTGCTTGAAGGCGAGGTCATACGGGTAGATACCGTCCGCGGCGAATACATCGAGCGCGCAAATAAATAACCGCAGTCGCCAAATTTGATAAAAGTAAAATTTGACTAGCTCATAGCCCGAGTAAAGCCGCTGTTTAAAGATAACGGCTTTACGAAAACGGGCTAAATTTCTACAAAAATATTTCCGAATTTATCTATAATCGTAAATTTCAAAAAAATAGCGGCAATACCGCATTTGAAACTAGATTTTACGTAAACTGCGGCATTTAGGACGCGTTTATAGACGGGCAAAGAAACCGTCTTAAAACCCGAAGAATATAAATGCTATTTTAGAGATAGAGTTTCATCTATCGCGGGCTCCAAAACGCCTTACTAGGAAATCAACGAAAATACCGACGCGGCAGGGCTTTGCAAAAATTTAATAAGCGATTTAAGAGCGGCATTTAGATTTTTTGACGAGATAAAAACCGAACGAAATTTGATTGATTTGATGCCGGAGCGAAACGGTCTAACGGCGATTGACCGGCTTTTTAAATATTTACTCATAAAGCATGAACAAGAAATTTTGACCAGTCAAGCGTTAAGTTTGTTTGAAAAATACGGAAACGAAGCTAGGTGGAAAAATTTTGAGAGGCGTATAAGCGTTCTGCTTAAAAAATGAAAAAGACGAGATAAAATTTGAAGAAATAAAAGCCAAGGCCTAAGCCTTAGCTTAGACTTTAGGCGGATTTTTTAACGTTATCTACCAAAGCTGCGATCTCTTCGTGATTTGGCAGGGCGTTTACGTCCGTACCGATGAGATCTTTTTTAGAAAAGATTACTTTTCCGTTTACTTCAACGATGAAGTTTCCGCCGCTACCGACGATTTTGCTAATTTTAGCACCTGGAATTTGACTTAAAAATTCTTCTTCTACACGAGAAGCTACCGGTCTATAGTTTCAAGAATTGCAATACGTAATCTTTACTTCCATTTTCCTTCCTTTCGAATTTAAAGTGGCGCGATTATAGCGTAAATTTAGCAAACGAGAGTATAATAATCCGAAAATTTAAGGAGAAAATTATGAAAAAAGTTGCCGTGATTTTTGCCGACGGGTTTGAGGAGATAGAGGGCGTTAGTATCGTGGACGTGCTTAGACGAGGCGGCGTAGAAGTCGATATCGTCGGGCTTGATAAGCTGCCTATAGCGGGCGCTCACGGAGTGAAATTCGTCTGCGATATGACGCTTTACGATCTTGAGGAGGAGGACTACGATATGCTAGTTTTGCCGGGCGGCCAGCCGGGCGTCTCAAATATCGAAGGAAATCTAAAAATGAGAGAAATCATAAAGCGTTTCGATAAAAAAGGTAAATTTATAGCAGCTATCTGCGCCGCACCGATCGCTCTTGACGCCGCAGAGATCGTTAGAGGCGAGTTTACCTGCTATCCTGGTTGCGAAAAAGCCGTACGCGGCGGAAGCTACGTAAGCGGTAAAAACGTCGTGATAAACGGCCATATTATTACCTCAAGAGGTCCCGCCACGGCGATGGAGTTTGCTTTGGAGTTGCTTAAAATTTTAGGCGGCGAGCAAATTTACGCCGAAGTAAAAGAAGGCTTGCTGTTCGTAAAATAAAACCGTACAAAAGCCCAGGCGTAAATTTAAGGCAAAAATTAACGCAGCTTCACCCGCTCTTTCTCGCCGAGTTTTTATTTACACGCGAGAAATAGGCTTTTGTATGAAGCCGTTTTCTAAGCCCTAAAAGCTTGCCGGTTTGAAAAAATCGGCTAAATTTTGCCGCATTAAAGAGCTTGCGGATATGCTTACGTGTAAATTTAATACTAAATTATAAAAAGCGCGCTTTTTATCTAGCTTTTTTATTTAAATTCAGGTATTATCCCTTAACCGATTTATCGGGAATTTGATTTAAGGAAACGTTACTGTGAATATTTACGTCGGTAACTTGTCATATCGCATGACTGAGGCAGAGCTTAAGGATACATTTGCGCCGTTTGGCGAAGTAAAACGCGCGAAAATCGTCAAAGATCGCGACAC
>CAUSIL010000011.1:0-19697 GCA_963531395.1 uncultured Campylobacter sp. | reverse complement strand
TAGCGCGGCCGTGGCGTTTTGCTCCAAAATGCTCGCGTTATAAATGCGCGTGATAGCGGTTAGATCAGCCTTGACGGCGCGCGAGATTTCGTATTTTGCGTCGGCGGCTTTTTCTTGCATCTTAAGTCCTTTTTGTTAAATTTAACCGATTTTATGCCAAATTTGATTAAAAACAGCAACTTTGGCGCCAAATTTAAACTGAAGGCGGGTCTGAATTTTAGCGCCGTAAAGGTGCTAGTCTATCCGCCGCTAAAAGGAAAAATTTGCGTCCAAAGGCGAAATTACCGCAAATTTGAGCTATAATCGCGAATAAAATTTAACCTTGGATAAAGATTTGAAAATAGCGTTTTTTGACTCGGGTATCGGCGGGCTGAGCGTTCTTGCCGAGGCTCTGCGGCGATTTAGCGGGGCGGAGTTTTTGTATTTTGCCGACGAGGATCACGTCCCCTACGGCACGAAAAGTAGGGCCCAGATCGTGCGCCTAAGCCTTGATGCGGTCGGGTTTTTGGTCTCGCGCGGCGCGGAGGCTATCGTCGTTGCTTGCAACACCGCCACGAGCGCGGCCATCTCGGAGCTTCGCGGCGCATTTAGCGTGCCGGTTATCGGCATGGAGCCAGCCGTCAAGCTCGCCGCGGACAGCTTTGGCGCGCGCCCGACGCTACTCATCGCCACGCCGCTAACGATCGCGGGCGAAAAGCTCGCGCGCCTCGTGGGGCGGCTGGAGTGCGAGACGTGGAGCCTGCCGCTGCCTCGCCTCGTGGAGTTTGCGCAGGACTTGGAGTTTGATTCGCCTGCGGTTCGGGCGTATCTGAGAGAGGAACTAGCTAAATTTGAGCTTGAGCGCCTCGGTTCGCTCGTGCTTGGTTGCACACATTTTAACTATTTTAAAGACGTTTTGCGCGAAATTTTGCCGTCTCACGTGCGTATCATCGACGGCATAGACGGCACGCTAAACCGCCTTGCAAGCGAGCTGGGCGGAGGGCTGAAGCTTGCGGGCGGCGAGGATTTGCCCTCGCGGGCGGCTAAATTTAACGCGGACGGCGGCGCAAAATTTGATACGAATTCGTCGGTGCAAGCCGGCAAATTTGACGCGGAAGGACGAAGCGCGAGCAGCGAGCAGGGCGCAGAAGGGGGCAACGAAAGCTGTGTCGGCAAAAATAATGCAGGAGGATGCGGCGAGAGCGGCAAAATTTACTATCCAAACGGCAACAGCGTGGAGTATTTTTATTCAAAAAGAGCGCTAGATGCGGCGCAGCTTGAGCGGATAGGGATATTTTTAAAGCGGCTTGAAAAGATGCGGGAGATTAAGTAGCACCGCACCTGCCGCACGCTGTTTTACGCAATAAAAAGCGCGGTAAAAGGCAGGCTTGCGCGCAAATTCGATGCGCGTGACGATGTAAATCGGCGTCAAAAGCTACCTAAATTTACGACAAAAAACAGCTAATCCAAAATCCATAAAAATCAAAAGCGGTTAAATTTGCCGCCTTTAAAGCAAATCAAAAAATCGCAGCTAAAGCGGTGAATTTAAAATCTAGTCGTTCAAATTTAACATTCGGCGGATTTTACGGCTCGTATCCGCCTTGCAAAATATAAAACGCCCGCCGCCTCAAACGGCTAGCCGCAAGCGTTTCAAGAGCCGTTACGCTAGCTAAATTTTACCTTTTGGCTTGCATATACACGGGCTCTAGCTTCGCCGCGACCTCGCGCAGATCGGCTATACGGCTCTCGTTTGAGGGGTGGGTGCTTAGTATCTCCGGCACGCTACCGCCGCTTTTTTTAGACATTTTTACCCAGACGTTTACCGCCTCTTTAGGATCGTAGCCCGCGCGCGCCATCAGCTCCGTACCGATGTGGTCGGCTTCGCGCTCGTGCGAGCGAGAAAACGGTAGCGAGATGGTGTACTGAGCGGCCATATTTATGGCGCCAGTAGCTAGGTCGCCTAGTCCCGCAGCTTGCGAAACGGCGAAAATTCCGACGTTTGTGAGCATATCGGAGCTAGCCTGCTCGCGGCTATGCTCGCGCAATGCGTGCGCGATCTCGTGTCCCATAACTGCGGCTAGCTCGCCGTTTGTTAGCGAGAGGTTTTTTATGATGCCGCTATAAACGACGATGCGGCCGCCCGGCATACACCACGCGTTTATCGTATTTTCGTCGATGACGTTTACTTCCCATTTCCACTTTAGCGCGTCTTGTCTAAAGACTCCGACCTGCGCGATTAGGCGTTTGGCGACGTCTTGCACTCTTTTGGTCATCACGGGGTCGATGTTTAGCGCGCCTTTTTGACGCGCTCCGCTAAGAGTCTGTACGTAGGCTTTGGCTGCGGCTTCGTTCATCTCTTGCTCGCTGACTAGAAACATCTGGCGCCTGTTTTCGCCAAGCGCTCCGCCGCTAGTGGAGCTAGTAAAGCAGCCCGTTAGTAGAGTGGCCGCAAATAGCGCAGAGAGGATAAATTTTTTCATCATTTTTGTTCCTTTTTGTAAATTTTGGGGTAATTATATATTTAAACTGCTATAAATTCGTAAATAGGCGTTTAAATTTAGCTTAAAATAGGCGTAACGATGAAAAGGTCGGATTGGACGGCGGGGTTACTTGCTAAATTTATAAAACTTCTACGCCGATAAATTCGCGCCCAAATTTCAAGCGTCCTAGGCGCTTAGTTTGCAGGCATTTTGGCAAGCGCACCGTCTTTGCGCGTAAATTTAAGGCAAAGGCGCGCAGGCTAGACGAAAATCCGTCTGCAAGAAAAAGGCAAAGGCAAAAAAGCGGGGTTAGTCAAGCGCGATAAATTTACTAAATTTTGCGCGCTAAATTTATATGTTCGGCCTTATCCCGCGGGTAAATTTAGCGCCCGAGATGTCTAAACCTCGCATCTAGTTAACGAAATTTTCGCCAAAAATCGCCGCCGTAGATAACCGCGCGGATAAGCAAGCCGGGCGTAGTTAAATTTGCTCGCGTTATACGGCGGTTTTAAATTTATGTTTTACGCATCGCAAAACGCCCGTGCTAGGCGCTAAACTCTACCAGCGCTAAATATATCGCAAACGCGCTCGCCGTGATCGCCCAGTAGGCGAATATATCAAGCCCCAGCCCCTCGTTGTTCTCGTTTTTCGTGCCTTTGTAGCCGATGTTAGTTTCAAATTCTTTCAAACGCTTATGGATGGAGCGTAGCTCGGTGATGGTTGTCCAGTTTCTTATAAATATCGACAAACTCTCGCGCACCTTGGAAAAGGCGTTTACGACTTGCATCATCACGCCTAGCGTTATCGCGCCCGTTAGCACGCTAGGGCCTAGGGCTATGAGCGGGACGATGATCATACTTTGCGAGAAAAAGTATTTCCAAACGTCGAAATATCCGTAGTGCAAAAAGAGCCTGCCGAAGTTAAATTTTATCTTTTTAAAAAGCTCTTCTAGTTTGCGCGTATCGCCGTAGTTTTGCTTGTCGTCCTCGGCGTAGACGAGCTCTTTTCTAAATGCGGCTTCGACTTTTTGGTTGTTGTACTCAAGGCCTGGTAGCTTGATACCCACAAACCACGAGACGACTAGACCTCCGGCGCTGGTAGCTACCGCGATCCACACGAGCGAACCCGCGACGCCCTCCATAAAGGGCACTTTTACCTGCGCGCTAAGAACCCAGAGTATAGGCACGAAAGCCGCTAGCGTCATAACCGCGTCTACTACCGTAACGCCTAGGTCCTCGACTATTTTAGCGAAGCGGTAGATGTCCTCTTGGATACGCTGTGAGCTGCCCTCGACGTCGCGCGGCGTCTTTTTCCAGTAGGCGATGTAGCTAAAGGTCATAGCCTCTCGCCACCTAAACGTCCAAACGCGCGTAAAATACGATATCGCCGTACCCAGTAGCACGAAAGGAAACGCTAGCGCGGCAAAAATCTTAATCGCCGTCCAAAAGTCGTCTACCGTGTGGTTTTTGACGTCTTGCAAAATATCGTAGAAGTCCTTGTACCATTCATTTATCGCGACCGTTAGCTGTACCTGCGCGTATGTGCAAGCCAGTATCAAAATCGCTCCCAGATGCGCCCACGCAGCCCATTTTTTGCTCGCGAAAAACGACGAAAACATCGATCTGCCTTTTAAATTTGAGATTTGCTAAAAAAGTATAAATTCACTCGCCGAAGGGTAAAATCTTAGTCCGCCGCGATCGCTCGAGGCGGGTCTTGGCTGGTGCCTTGACTGCAAAAATACAAAGTAGTATAACCGCAACCGAGATTTATGAAGCATTAAATTTACCTCCGCTTTGGGGCAAATTTGAGCCTGAGGCTGCGACCCTTCGGCTTAACCTCAGGGCAATTATACTAAAAAATACGAAAATCTTCCTGATTTATCTTTTTGCGCGCGGCTTTATCTTGAAGCAGATAAATTTGAGCTTTGGGTTAAATTTAAATCAAGGCAAAATTTACGCGAAAGGGAAGTTTAAAAACGGAATTTAGAAAATAAAAGAGATAAACCCCGAAAGGTCGGGGTTTATTAGGGATTAAGCTAGGTACAAGTCTCCGCTTGCGTCTGTTTTAGCCGTGCTTAGGTCTATCGTACCGGATAGTTTTACGATGTGGTCGCCGTTTGTTACGCCGGCATTACCGTCTGAGGTTACGACATAGGTATCTGTCGAGTTGCTATCAGGGTCGGTGTAAGTAAAATATGCTACTTTACCGGCTCCGCCAGCAGCATCTAAAGCTCTCGATAGATTGTTTGCAAAGTCTAAAGAATTAGACGCTTCATATTTTACGATACTATTTTGAGAGGCTGCCGCGCCCATAGATATTTTATCTCCAGCCGAGAAGTCTTTTATGGTCGCTACCTTTGACGCAGGGAAAGCAGCAACGGCAATGTTGTTAGCAGCCGCCGCCGCAAGAGCGGTGTTGCTAGGGTTAGCAGCAGCCGCTGCGGCAGCTACTGCTCCAGCCTTATCTATCGTAAATTTATCGTTTCCTGCTCCGCCTGTTACTACCGTGCCGCTAGTGCTACCGATACCGGTTATAGTGTCGTCGTTTTCACCCGCATTTACAGTATATTTTTCCGTGCTTGCCAGCGTAATAGTATCCTTGCCTGCGCCTGTTTCTACGGTAGAGCCTTTTGCCGTTGCGTTTAGAGTGATTGTGTTGTCTTTTGTTGCGCTGCCCTTTATAGTAGAATTTTCTACTATGTGAGCCGTACCGTTAAACGTAAATTTACCCTCCAGCGCGCTTGCGTCTACGGTTTTTACTTTCGTAGCCGTAGCGTCTAAAACTAGCTCGGTCGCGATGTCGCCTTTTACGGTAATCGCCTTTAACGTATCGGCTGCCGCAGCGCCTGTTTTTAGTTTGATTAGGTTGCTTGCGCTGGCAGTTTTAGCGGTGTCGGCTTTTGAGGTAATATTTACGGTTTCTACGTTTTCTACGATGAAATTACCGCCGTTTTGTATTCCTGTAGTAGCGGCTTTCGGGTCTAGGACTAAATTTAGCGTATCGTCTGTACCTGTGGCCGCATCTTTTATATTTAGGGTAATATCGTGGTCTGCTTTTTTACCCTCCAACGTTATAGTGGAGTTATTTGGTAGATTGTTGAATGTAGCATTAGCAGATGTTACCGAAGCTGGACTATCGCCTACTAGCGTAATATGGCTAAAGCCTGTCCATTTAGCCATATCTATTGCAGTAGCTCCTATTTGTCCGCTTATTTTTAGACCTTCAAAGTTATTTAGAGTTACTTTGTCACCGGCACCGGTAACGGCTAGCGACGACGCTACTGATACCAAGTCTGTTCCGGCTCCGCCGTCGATAGTTTGTTTGTTGGCGGTAGCCGTTAGAGCGACTACGTCGTCTCCGCTACCTAGTTTAACAGTAGAGTTTTCTACGTTACCGACTTTAATCTCCGCAAAATTTCCGGTAAATGCGCTAGCGTCGATATCTTTAAGAGCAGTTTGAGCGCTTAGATTAAGAGTTAAATTTTTAGCATCTCCGTCGATGACGGCTTTTACTAGCTTATTGGTCGCTCCGCTATAAGTAAAGAATGCTTTTTTATCGGCTTTTGCGTGTAGCGTTAGATTTTTTGCGTTAGCTGCCGCTAGAGCTGCCGTTAATTGAGCATTCACATCGCCTTCTTTAAATTTATAGTTCATACTAAAATCAACGTTTTCTACATCGGTAGAGATATTAAACGTAGTGAAATCAACATCGGTTACGCTTATTTTAGTAGCTTTAGCTACCGCTACGGCAGCTGCCAGCTTTAGGCTAGATAGGGTTACCTCTGTAGCTTCGGCTAGCGGGCTTGTTATTGTCAGCGTATTGGCTTTATCGTTTAGATTTACGGTTACCTTGGTAGCTTTTGCCGTATCTATAGTTGTGTTGCCTTTGGCTTTTATGATCACTTCTTTTACTTTTCCTGCAGTTAGGTTCGCGCCGGCGCCGGCTTCAATAGAGACTTTATCTTCTAGTTTATCTGCCGTTACGGTTACCGCTTCTGCCGATGACTTTACGGTTACTTCTTTGGTTACGTCTGCGGCGTTTAGAGTAACTGTGCCCGTGGTGTCTATAGATATTTTTTCTTTCGTATCGGTAGAAGATATATTTACTCCACCGATAGTTTGGATACTAAGGTTATCTAAGCCTTTATTTACAGTAAATGGAATAGTAGGATATGGAGAAGTGGTAGATGTACTAAATTTGACCTCTGACCTAATGTTTAAATTTTCGATATTGCTCACGCCTCTCATAGCCGCTTTTATCCCGCTCATTTCTACGCTATTACTATCGCCGCCGTTTTTTTGTACGGTTAAATTTAGAGTATCTTTACCGCCTTTAGCGTCAAGCGTGTCTAGAGACGATAACGTCGATGTTTTTGCGCCGTTGCCTACGTAGTAAACGCCGTTAAACGTATCGTCGCCGTCGGTGCCTACGATATTATCCGTTTCTGCGGTTAAATTTTTATTGGTGCTAGGAGTTTGTCCGCTAGCTAGTTGGTCGACTTTTGCTTTTTGCTCTTCTAAATTTGTATCAGTCGTACCTCTGATTATAGCTTGAAACGGCTCGTAGTCGTAGGTGCCGTCGTCTCTTTGAGCGATGTCTGCTATCTTTTCGGCCATATATGCGGAAACTTCGGTTTTGTTTCTAAAGATCGCCGCAGCAACCGGAGCCGCCGCTATGGCTTCAGGAGTTTGCGCTACTTCAAAAAGTTTCACTAGGGTTTCGCCTCTTGAGTGTCCGGCTTCTAGGTGGCGTACCCATGACTCGATGCCTGCTGGATCGTCGGCATAGTCTTTACCGAGGAAATTTTTATAGATGTTTGACACAAAGCCTCTGTCGGTGTCTATCCTGCCGTTAAAGTACGACTGAACCGCCGGAGAGCGGAGCATATCGTCTGCTAGTTGAGCCTGCGTTTTGGTCGCGCCTGCCGCAAACCACGCGTTTAGACCCGCGCCTTCGGGCGCTCTGTTAAATAATGCCACGTATAGTTGGGCGACTTGTGCTTTTGTTACTGCCATAAAGGCCTCCTTTAAGGTAAGTTGAATTTGGTTAATACCGTGGCGATTATAACATTAAATTTTTGATTATCGGATAACGAGCGCAAAAAGCACGAATTTAGCGCGGCGGGCAGAGCGTATAGCCCGCCCACCGCAAGAAAAGAAAGAATAAAATGAGCGTAATATATAAAATTATAGTATTACGTTTCCGTCTGCATCCGTTTTAGCCGCGCTTAGGTCTTGGACTCCGGATAGTTTAGTCACGTAGTCGTCCGCCGTTACGCCGTCGTTAGCGTCTGAGGAGACTAGATACGTATTTGACTGATACGTGAAATACGCGGTCTTTGACTCGTGGTCTTTAGCCGCCGCTAGCGCTCTTGCTAGGTTGTTGGCAAAATCTAGCGAGCCGTCGGCCTCGTATTTGTGGATGGAGTTTTTATTGGCTACGGTATTTCCTAGATGTAGCTTGTCGCCTCTAGAAAAATCGGTAACCGAGCTTAGACGATCCGCGCCGAACGTTCCCGCGCCGGTACCTAGTTTGTTTACGTTAAACGTATCGTTGCCCGCACCTCCCGTTATGCTAGTGCCGCTTAGCGCGTCAAATGTGATCTTATCGTCGGCTAGGCCGCCTTTTATCGTGCCTGCGGCGTCCATCTTACCCGTAGAGTCAAAGGTAAATTTGCCCTTTAGCGCGCTTGCGTCTACGGTTTTTAGTTTTAGATGGTCGTTTATCTTTAGCTCGGTATTGCCGTCGCCTTTGACGTTTATCGTCGTTAGTTTGGCCTTATCTGCCGCGCTAGCTTTTAGATTTATAACGTTTATCGCGGTTGCGGTTTTGTCGGTATCTTGATTTGAGGTTATATTTACGGTTTCTATGTAGTCTAGGACGAAATTTCCCGTATTGTTTAGTCCGGCAGTCGTCGCTTTTGGATTAAACGCTAAATTTAATACGTCGCTTTCGCCGCTTTGCGCGTCTTTGATTAGAACCGCTACGTCTGCGGTAACGGCTGCGGTATCTACCGCGACGGTAGAGCCGTTAGCTAGATTTTTGATCTCGGCCCCCGCGCTAGCGCCGCCTCCTAGGACGACGGAGTTTAGATTCGCCCATTTAGTCATATCGACCGCTCCGTCTAGAGCGTTAGTTATCTTTAAATTTTCAAAATTCGTAAGCGTTAGTTTATTTACGGTCGCTTTTGCTACGGCTGAGGTTACGGCTATCGTGTCGTTGCCCGCGCCGCCGTTTATGCTCTGGACGTTTGCTACGCTATCTACCTCGACCGTATCGTCTCCGCCGCCTAAAGTAGCCGTAGAGTTTGCGACGTTTTTTAGCTTGAGGCTAGAAAATCCGCCTTCAAAAGCGCTTGAATCAAAATTCGTAAGAGCCGTTTGCGCGGAGAGATCCATGGTTAAATTTCTCATGCCGCCGTCTACTTTGACCTTGGTTAGCGACGTGATGTTGCCTAAGTCTAGGCTGCCTTCTTTGCCCGCTTTGGCGTGTAAATTTAGCGTTTTTACCTTATCGGCCCCGCTTGAAGAGAGTTTGGCCGTGGCGTGAGCGGAGTCTTGGGCGTAAGACATCGTTAGATCCACGTCTTGTTCGTCGGTTTTTATAGAGTTTGAGCCGAAATTTACGTCCGTTACGTCGATCTTTTTAGCTTTTGCCGCGACTATATCTGAGGCTAGGGCTAAATTTGCCAGCGTTAGCTCGGCAGCGTTTGTATTAGCGTAGGTTAGGGCGTTTGAGTCGCGCTTTAGGTCGATATTTACCTTTTTGATCGCTTCGCCAGTGGTTACGGTCGTAGCCCCGCCTGCTTGGAGTTTTAGGGTTTGGGCTTTAGCGACGTTTACGTTTGCGGTGCCGTTTGCCGACACGTCTACTTTAGTAGCTTCGGCGGCGTTTAGCACGACGTTTCCTTGCGACATTATCTGCGTTTCCTTCGCCTGTGCCGCGGTTAACTCTACGTCGCCCGTAGTGTCTATCTTGACTTTGTTTGAGGTGTTAGTCTCGGTGATTTTAACTTTGTCGATAGTAGAGATGCTTAAATTTTCAAGGCCGTAGTTAAATTTGACGCCGCTTGCGTTAAATTTAACCTCCGAATCGATATTTAAATTTTCGATTTGCTTGACGCCTTTTAGGGCGTTGGTTAGCTCCGTGTCGGTTAGATCGGTGGAGTTCGTGTTTCTAAGTACGGTTAAATTTAGCGTGTCTTTGCCGGCTCCGGCCTCTACTTTATCTAGAGGCGAAAGCGTTGATTTTCTATCGCCGCTGCCTTGATAATACTTCGCCGTGAAGGTGTCGTCGCCCGCGGTGCCGGTTATATTATCGACTTCTTCGGTTAGAGTTTTGCTTACGCCCGCTCTTGCTAGCGCGTCTACTCTAGCCTTTTGCTCTTCTAAGTTCGTAGCGTTAGTCGTGCGTATGATCTCTTGAAACGGAGCGTAATTATAGCCGCCGTTACCGTCGCTATCGATGTTTCCGATCTTTTGCGCCATGTATGCGGCGATCGCGGATTTGTTTTCAAATATCCTAGCCGCCGTAGGGTCTGCGGCTCTTGCTTCTGCTGACGCGGCCACCTCAAAGAGTTTAGCCAGCGTCTCGCCCCTTGAGTGTCCGGCCTCTAGATGGCGCACCCACGCGTCTATGCCGCTTGGATCTTGGGAGTAGTCTTTGCCTAGGATATTTTTGTAGATATTTTCTACGTAGCCTCTGTTGGTGTCAATGCTGCCGTTAAAATACGACTGAACGGCCGGAGAGCGCAGCATATCGTCTGCTAACTGAGCCTGCGTTTTGCTCGCGCCTGCGGCGACCCATGCTCTAAGACCCGCGCCTTCGGGTGCTCTGTTAAATAATGCCACGTAAAGTTGGGCTACTTGTGCTTGCGTAATTGCCATGTCGGCTCCTTAAAAGTGAATTTTAGCTTAAGCGCTAACGTCTAACGAATAAATGTATCGACTATTACGCAAAGTCAATGCAACTATTATAATAGCGATAGACTATTCGTCGTAGAAATATAAGCAATATCTATTCCAATAATGCCAAAATCTTAAAATAAAAAATTAAATACTCTGGCACTTTTTAATATTTTTTTAAGTATAAAAGGACTACAATCACATTCTTGATGTTTGAGTTACTGGTTAAGGTAAATTTTGGGTAGAGCAATTAGAGAGATAAAATCGGAAATGGTTTTGATAAAACAAAAAGGAAGCTTTTTTAGCGACGAAAGCGAAAAAGAGCTTTACATTGAGATTTTGAACTCTTTGGCTCAAAAGCACGATATGGAGATACTGGGCTACGTTTTGGAGTCCGGTTCCGTATCGCTGTTTTTAAAATCCCTAAACATACCTAAAATAATGCAGGAACTAAACAGCGCCTTTATACGAAATAGAAACAAAAAAAGAGGCTTCGTTCAAGAAAGCGATATAAAAAGGTACGAGATAAGGAACGTTTTTATAAACGAATTTGAAGACGTCTTGGCATTCTTACAAAAAAGCGGCGGATATACCTTTAAAAATATCGACAAAAATTTAAGTTTGGCAAAAAGAATAGAAATTCAAAATTTTAAAAAAAGGACAGAAATGAAAGTGGTTGCTTTAAATTCAGAAGTACATAAAGGGTTGTCTTATCACCAAGACGAGTTACCGAATTTCCCGTTTGCGGAGATAGTCGCCAGCGAGGCGTTTTTTTGCGATAGGGACTTAGCGATAGTTTTTACAAACGACGTAGTGCCTAAGCTTTTGGTACTGCTAGGCAGAAACGAAAATTTAATCATAGATAAAGACTACAAAGGATACGTACCGGCAATAATGCAAAACTATCCGTTTACGGTAGCTAAGGTAGAAGACCAAACTATCCTTTGCGTCGACGAGGACGCGCCTCAGCTAAAAGGCAAAGGCGAGAAGCTATTTAAGAAAAACGAAGAGCCTAGCGATTTTCTAAAAAATACCATCACGGCCATCCAAAACTATAATGCCGAGCTAGCCGCGACTCAAAAAGCGCTCGAAGAAATCAAAAAGGCCGGAATCTTGATAAACAAAGAGCTAACGGTATCTGACAATGATAAAAAAATAACTCTAATAAAGGGATTTTCGGTCGTAAGCAGAAAGAAGCTAAACGAGCTTGACGACGCGACTTTGGCCGATTTTGCGAGAAAAGGCTATATTAGCTTGATAGACGCGCACATCAGGAGCTTGTCGAATTTACAAAATTTGGCGGCTAAAATTTTAGAAAACGAGAGCAAAACGGCAAATGAAAATAAATGAACTAAAAGAGAGCATTAAAAAGTCCAAACGCGTAATTATTTACGCGGGACTTTTTAGTATGTTCATAAACGTCTTGATGCTGACCTCGCCTTTATATATGCTTCAGCTTTACGGCAGGGTCGTAACCTCAAGAAGTCTTGATACGTTATTTTTCCTAACCCTTATCGTTATATTTTTGTATCTTTGTATGGCGCTTTTTGAAATTTTACGTTCGAGGATACTCGTAGTATTTTCAAACCAACTAGATCTTAGGCTATCAGAGCGCGTTTATGATGCGATATTTAAGCTCTCGGCCAGGCAGCCGGGCAGAGTCTCGTCCCAGCCGATGAGAGATTTAAATACGATAAAGCAGTACCTTAGCGCAAACGGCGTATTTGCCTTTTTAGACGCTCCTTGGCTACCTTTTTATATCCTTATACTATTTTTCTTTCACCCTTATTTCGGATATTTTAGTATCGTAGCGGCGATTATTTTATTTGCGCTTGCGCTTTTAAACGAGGGCGCGACTAAAGAAGGACTAAAAAGGTCAAACGACGCTTTTAACGCCGAGACTCGCTTCGTGGACTTAAATTTGCGCAACTCCGAAGTCATCCAAGCGATGGGAATGAACGGAAATTTGAAGAAAATTTGGCATAAAAAGCACAACGAATTTTTAGAAGCCCACTCCGAGTCTAGCGTAAAAGCCGGAATGTACGCAAATATAAGTAAAGTTTTTCGCGTAGTTTCCCAGTCGCTTATGCTAGGTCTTGGCGCGTATTTAGTTGTTTTGCAGGAAGTAAATCCGGGAATGATGATCGCAGGCTCCATCATTATGGGCCGCGCGCTAGCTCCGCTTGATATCTTGATCTCAAGCTGGAAAAGCTATAAAAATACGAAAGAAAGCTATGCTAGGCTTTCGCAGTTTTTAGAGGATTTCCCGGCGGATAACGAAAAGCTTAAACTCCCGGATCCACAGGGCGATATATTCTTAGAAAGCATAAGCCTAGTGCCGCCTCACGGCAAAGCGCCTACTTTGATGGGGATAAATTTCGAACTAAAAAGCGGCGATATGTGCGCTATCATCGGTCCAAGCGCGGCGGGCAAAAGCTCGCTTGCTAGAGCGATGCTGGGCGTTTGGCCGGTATTTCACGGCGTAGTGCGTATAGACGGAGCCGATATCACGCAGTATAACAGCGATCATTTAGGACGGTTTGTCGGATATTTGCCGCAAGACGTCGAGCTTTTTGAAGGAAATATCGCCGAAAATATCGCGAGATTCGGCGAACTTGACAGCGAAGCGATCGTTCGCGCGGCAAAGCTGGCCAACGTCCACGATATGATATTAAATTTACCCGACGGCTACGAAACCAAAATCGGTATCGGCGGCGCGAGCCTAAGCGGCGGCCAGCGTCAAAGAGTCGCTCTAGCTAGAGCGCTTTATAAAGAGCCTAAGATAATCGTACTAGACGAGCCTAACGCCAGCCTTGACGAGGAGGGCGAAAGAGCGCTTTTTGCCGCGCTTTCCAGTATGAAAGGCAAAGCTACTATCGTGCTAATAACCCATAAGCTAAATATCTTAAATTTAGTGGATAAAATCGCGGTATTAAACGGCGGTAGATTGATGTATTTCGGAGCCAGAGATGCCGTACTCGCCGAGCTTAACAAAGCCAACGCGCAACAAGCTCAAGTGCAGCAAAAACAAAACCGCCCAAGCATAAGCCTTGACGATTCGGAGGAATAAATGATACTTAAGAGTGAAAAAGGCACGGTAAATTTCGGCATTTTCGTTATATTTATGCTCGTGGGAGTTTTTGGGATATGGCTAGGTATGGCGCCCCTAAATAGCGCTGCGGTAGCCGTAGGCAAGATAAACGTCGTAAGTAACAAAAAGATCATCCAGCACTTAGAAGGCGGCGTCGTAGATAAAATTTTCGTCAAAGACGGAGACGTAGTCAAAGCAGGTGATCCGCTAGTGGAGATAAAAAACGCCGCATTGCAAAGCGAGATAGGTATCGTTAGAGCAGACTATCTACGCACTAGCGCCATAGTTTCTAGGCTAGAAGCGCAAAAAGACGATGCTAATGAGATCAAATTTAGTGACGATATAAAGCAAATAAGCGGCTATGAAGAGGTCGCTAACGGCCAGATTAGTATATTTAACGAGCAAAAAAAGCTGCTCGATAACGAAAAAACTATCTTAAAACAGCGCATAAAGCAGCTAGAAAATCAAATCCAGGGCGCAAAAGCCATCATGAGCGCCAAAAAGGACCGTATCGCTTCTTTAAATGAAGAGATAAGGGAGTGGGAAAGGCTTTTTAAAGAGCAATTAGCCGATAAAGTCAGACTGCGCGACCTAAATAGAGAAAAAACCGCGGTAGAGGGCGAACTAGCCGCCGGTACTGCCGAGATCGCAAGGCTAGGCGTCCAGATAAACGAGACGCAAGGGCAGATAGCTCTAAGAGATAGGAGTTTTAAAGAAGATATTCTAAAAAAACTAGAAGACGCTAAAATTCGCCTCGTAGACTTGGAGCAGCGATATAACGCGCTAAAAGACCAATCCGAGCGCACTATCGTAAAATCTCCGGTAGAAGGTAGCGTCGTAGAGCTAGCATTTCATACTATCGGTGGAGTCATAAGGCCGGGCGAGAGGATCATGAGCATAGTGCCAGACGATACCGACTACGTCGTAGAGGCTAAGCTAAACGTAGTAGATATCGACACCGTGCATGTAGGACAACTTGCCGACATTAGATTTAGCGCATTTCAGCATAAACCGAGCTTCGTTATGGAAGGCAAAATTACGTACGTATCGGCAGATAGCGTTCAGGATAACGCCGGACACTCTTATTACGATATAAAAGCCGAGCTTACGCCGGAGGGCATGAAAGAATTTGATAGAAACGAGTTTTTTATCGTGCCAGGTATGCCTGTAGAGGTGATGATAAAGACCGGCGACAGAACGATGCTGGAGTATATCTTAAAACCATTCATAGATATGTTTAAAAGGGCGTTTAATGAAGACTAAAATTTTACTTTCCGCCTTGTTGGCTTCAAATTTTGCTTTCGCGCAAAGCGTCAGCCTCTCTGAAGCCTACGAGATGGCGTTAGAAAATAATAACGAAGTAAAGATGAATATGTATAACAACATAGCCTCGCAGGAGAGACTTTCTCAGGCTACGGCTATGTTTTTGCCTACCATTAACGCTGAGGCGTCTTATATCGGCGAAAAATACGATAGGATGGATAGACGCAGAGTATCTAAAATAAACGAAAGCTATAAAAAAGTAGGCGTTAGCCTTAGCCAAAGCGTTTTTAGACCCGCTATCTGGTATCAAAGAAACCAAGAGGAAATCAGAGTAAGAGGCAACGAACTCGTCTATGAAAACGCTAAGCAAGAGCTAGCCAAAAAGGTTGTAGAGGCGTATTTTAACTATACTTTCGCCTCTGAGACGCTAGCTCTAGCGCAAAGCTACGAGGAGGCCAATCGCGCTAAATTTAACCAAATGCAAAAGTCTTTGGAATTCGGTCTGGTAAATAAAATGGATATGCTAGAATCCAAAGTAAGACTAGACGAAGCGATGCTAGGCGTAAACAAAGCCAAGCTAAATATCGAAGTGGCAAAACTGGAGCTAACGAAACTAGTCGGGCAAGAGGTTGAGGTCAAAGATAGCTTTAAAAATATCGACACCGAGTTTTTTAAAAGCATAAATTTGGCCCAGTTCGGCGACGTGGCTAGAAATTTCAAATACAAAGACAGCGTGCTTGCGGTAGAAATTTCCGAGCAAGAGTATAAAAAACGAAAAAGCGAGCATCTACCGACGCTTGATTTTAGTATCAGCTACTCAAATTTATATTATGACGACAACGACTATTCGGGCGATAGGCGCAGAAAGCTAGATACTATGCTTAGATTTACTCTGCCTTTATATACAGGCGGGTCTACCAGCTCGCGGGTCGAGGAGGGTAAGCTGTTAAATTTAGCTAGCATCGAACAGCAAAAAGATATAAAAAAAGAGATAGAAATCAGCCAAAAAAAGGCGATTAACAACTATCTTAACTATATCGACGAGTGCGAGCTAATGCATAGGTCGCTACAAAATGCCGAACTTTACGAAAAATCGATAGAAAGAGGCTACGAAGAGGGTCTAAAAGACGCTGTAAATTTATTTGACGCGCGCGCTAGAGTGTTTAAAACTAGAAACGAAGCGCTAACGGCGGCTTATAATCTCGTGCTTTCTTATCTGGAGATACAGTGGCTAAACTCAAACATTTCAGTAGAAATGATGAGAGACCTTCAAAGAGCGTTTAAGTAAAATTTGTTTTTATTTTTGCGTTTTAAACCGTTTTTATGATATAATTAGCGACAGTATTCTGTAAAGATACCCAAAAAACTCAAGAAAACACTAAAAAAGGAGTCCTTAATGGCAGTAACACAAGCGCAAGTCGCGCAACTTTACGTAGCGTTATTTAACCGCGCTCCCGAGGGAGACGGCTTTAACGCATGGGTTAGAGCTGGAGCGAATAAAACGCAAGCTCAAATAGCGCAAGAGATGCTAAATTCCGATGCGGCTAGATCCTACTATAATGGCAGAATCAATCAAGATAAAGATTTTGTCGAAATGCTTTATAAAAATATCCTAGGCAAGGATTACTCGCAAGACCCAAGCGGTATAGACGCATGGGTTAGACACATCCAAGCCGGCAACTCAAGAGGCGACACTATCGTAAAATTGTTTGAGGTGGCTACTTCGGCGGAAGCTAGAGCGGCTGACCCGGTTGCTGCGGCGACTTTTGCAAATAAAACCGAAATTTCAGCCTACATGGCGCAAAAAATTTCTCAAATAGCTCAAGACAATAGCGGCAATTACGATTACACTCCTTTTCAAGAGATTATCAGAACTACGAACTCTACGAATTTAACCGAGCAAAAAGCTAGAGTAGATCAGCTGGCAAACACCGCTTATCATACTCTAACTACCGGCGAAGATACCGTAAACGGCACTACGAAGGCAGATGTTATTAACGGCGTTATAAGCTCCGTAGTTTCTCAAAATACGTTTAATCCTGAAGATAAGATCGACGGCGGTTCTGGCGAAGATACGCTAAATGCGGATATGACTACAAATTTTAACGGATTTTCCGGCGGATATTTGAGAAACGTAGAAAATCTAAATTTAACTAACAATAGCGGCACTAGAAAGGTATTTAACGCTGAAGGCGTAGAAGGCTTAAGAAAAGTAAATATCGGCGGAGATAGCGCGACTAGGGTCATAAATTTAGCCAACATCGTTGATCTAAGCGCTGCAAACGTAAAATCAGGCGATATACTTCTGACCTACAACCCTGCTATAATCGCAGGCTCTAACGACGAGCAAAATCTTACTTTAGACAATGTAGGCGCAGCTACCGCTGAGGGTATGATGTCAAATTCTATTGTTACAACATTTAGCGGCATCGAAAAGCTAAACATTACTACTAAAGGCTCTGCAAGCTATATAAGCGGCGTTAATAATAAAAATATAGTCGTAAAAGGCGATGCGGCTCTAGATATAGCTCTAGCAGGTACTAAAGCCGCACCTAACGGTGTTACTACAAATTTTGACGCATCAGCCTTAAATGCAAACCTATCGGCTAATTTAGTAGGCGGATATACTACTTTAGAGGATGTAAAAGGCGGTAAAGGCAACGACACCTTCAAGGCTAATATCAATAGCGCAAGCGTGGGTATATTTAAAGTAAACGGCGGCGACGGCAACGATACTCTCGAATTTAACGATTTAGACGGCGGACTTAATACTGCTAGAAAACTAGAGAGTACTTCTATCGAGAATTTAATATTTAAAAATTCTGAGATAACAACTAGCGTTCCTGCTGTTTTAGACCTTGAGAAATCTCCGGATGTAACAAGCTTAACGGTGGGCTTGAAAGATACGATGAGCAGTAAAAGCTTGAATGTCATAAATTCAGCCAATCTTAAAACCCTTAATGTTTTAACAAGTACCGGAGCAGGTAATAAAATCACTATAGACACTGCAAATTTAAATGCCGTCAACTACACTAACGAAATCGATACAGACAGTAAGCTAGTTAGCGTTACGGCAGCTAATGCTACGAAACTAGACGTAAGCCTAAAAGGTATTATCTCTGGAACGGGTACGATAAAAGCAGATAAAGCTACTGCTCTTACGCTTACTATGGATTCAAAAGACGTCGGCGGTAAATATTTAGACTTTGATGCGCCGTTAGCTACAACTATGAAAGTAACTACGACACAAGTAGACAGCGTATTTGGTTCCACCGGAAATCTAAGGGCCCTTAAGACGCTGGATGTAACCACTGCAGGTAAATTTGGCCTAGGTGGCAATCTGGATTTGCTCTCTACTATAAATTTAAAAGGCATTGACGAGAAGTCTGCTGCTAGTGTTGTAGCCGGTGTCTCATCTTTGCCTCTTGGCTCAAGAAGTTCATCTATCCAAGACATAAATTTAACCGCTGATCATTTGCAGGCCACTAAAGAAAAATATGGATATGAATCCTTGGAAGCATTTTTAAATACACAAGGCACAATTAATGTATTTTTAAACAATAATACTCAGGGTGATGTGAAAATTAATACCAACAATGCAGGTAGCTTAAATTTAATAAATAATAGCACAAATATCCAGCATCTAATTTTGACATCGCGAGATCGAGCTGTGCCAAATAATGACCAAAGATTTTTTTCCGATGTTATCGATACAGTAACCATAAGGGGCGGGACTGCTCATAAGGCGACGATTGGAAGCATATCGGCAAATAAGATAGATATAGATTTAAGTCAAACATTGGGTGTAACTACTTTCATAAATGATGGCAGTTTATTTTTGTCTTGGTTGCAGGCAAACGATATCAACTTAAAAATTTCTCAGATAACTGGCACAAATGGTCAGACGATAAATCTAAGAATGGCGGGTGGTAGAGATTTTAAAGCAGATGTTACAGGTTCGGTAAAGAGTGATAAAATTAACATTACCAAGACCAATGACATTACAGGTGTCGAAAATATTAAAGTTAGCGGCGATCTTGGAGCCGGATATGACGAGTACACTCTAAATACTAGCAATACCGGCGATAGCTTAAGAACTATTGACTTAAGCGGTCTTAGGAATGTAGAAAAAGGCACTATAACCTTAGATGCCCTTAATGCGAAAAATTTGATCTCTCTTAAAGCTACCGGCGGTGAAGATACCGTTACTTTACAAAATGATATGCTTTCAGAGACTACTATTAGAAATCTAGATATAGATCTCGGCGCAGGCGATGATAAGATTACATTCGGTACTCTAACTGCAAGTAAAACCATTACCGTAAAAGGTGGAGCGGGCGGCGACGAATTCGTCGTAACTAATGCAAAGACCGATATTGACGCTAGCAAATATGTAGTAATTAGCGACGCTTCTAGTGGCGATAAGATTAAATTTGGATCGGTTAGCGGTATCCAGAAAATAGCTGATAGCGTAGTAAGAGACAAAACCACTCTTAAAGAAGCTATTAATGCCGTCTTACACGACCACGATGAAGCCGGCAAGGTATATTACTTCACTTACGGCAACGACACTTATTTAGTTCATAATGCCAATGCGAGTTCTGATGAGTTGAGTGCCGACGACCACCTTGTAAAGCTAGCTGGCGTCAGAGCGGATGATATCATAGCTACGTATGATACCACTCAGGGAACGTTTAATATAAACTGATATTAGTTAGTTTCGCTATATTCATCTCCCGACTTACCTCGGGAGACTTTTTCTTTTGATTTAATCTTTATCATTTTATATCATAGTTTTAGCCGTCCAACCTAACTCTTCCACTAGCTTTTTACTTCTTCTTTAAACAAATTTTATTTTTTATGCTATAATTGCACGCAATCTATAAAAGATATAAATTTAAATCACAATTAAAGGAGTCCCTAAAATGGCAGTAACTCAAGCGCAAGTAGCTCAGCTCTACGTAGCGTTGTTTAATAGAG
>CAUSIL010000010.1:0-19727 GCA_963531395.1 uncultured Campylobacter sp. | reverse complement strand
GAGCTACGCCTGCGATCGCAAATGCGATAAGGCCGATATTGTAGGCTTTAAATCCAAAAATATCGAAGAAAAATCCGCGTAAAATCTCGTACTGCCACAAGAAGTACCACTCAGGATAGATATGCGGAGGCGTTTTTAGCGGGTTGCCAGGCTCGAAATTTATCGGATCCATCGCAAAGTCGAAATGAAAGCACACGAGATAGAAAAAGAAAATCATGAAAAAGCCGATATACATGAAGTCTTTAGACAAAAAGCCCGGCCAAAACGGAATGACTTTTGCGTTTTTCGTATCGCCGCTTAGGTATTTTTCGGCTTCTACTTCAAAGTCTATCTCCTCACCCGTTTCGTTATTTACGTGCGGAACGCGAAGCGTATAAAAGTGTATCGCGACGACTGCTATAAGCACGATCGGCAGCAAGCAGACGTGAAGCATGAAAAATCTCGTCAAAGTCGGATCGCTAACGGCGTAGTCGCCTCTGATCCACTCGACTACCGCATCGCCGATAACCGGGATGCCGCCGAATAAATTCGTAATAACCATCGCCGCCCAGTAGCTCATCTGTCCCCAAGGTAGCATATATCCGCTAAACGCCTCGGCGGAGAACAAAATGAAAAGCAGCATACCGCTGACCCAAATCATCTCTCGGCCTTTTTTATAAGAGCCGTAGTAAATCGCCGTAAAGGTGTGGATGTAGATTATGAGAAATACGACCGAAGCCGCAACCGCGTGGATATGGCGCCATAGCCAGCCGTACTCGACCTCTTTCATTATGGTCAAATTTACGCTGTCAAAGGCTAAATTTATATCCGGTTTATAGTACATAACTAGCATAAATCCGGTAAAAATAAGCAACGCAAAAAGCGTCGTGAGTATAACGCCCATCGCCCAGAGGAAATTTATATTTTTCGGTATCCAGTATTCGCTGACGAGGACTTTCATTAGCTTGTTTAGGGCGATCCTTTGATCTAGCCAGTCTAAAATGCCCGTTGATTTTCTGATGTGCATCTTCCCCTCCTTACGCTTGAGCCGTTAGTTTTTCGTATTCGGGGCTGGTCTCGCCCAAAACGAG
The DNA here is from genome assembly GCA_963531395.1 of uncultured Campylobacter sp. GTDB lineage: Bacteria > Campylobacterota > Campylobacteria > Campylobacterales > Campylobacteraceae > Campylobacter_A. The sequence continues at coordinate 18,657 of CAUSIL010000010.1, read as the reverse complement.
TTTCGTGCCGTCTATCTTAAACGGCGGTATGTCTAGCGGGCGCGGAGGAGGGCCGAAGGTATTTACGCCGTCTGCGTTAAATTCACCTCCGTGACAGGCGCAAACGAAAAGTTGCTTGCCCGGTTTCCACTCCGGGATGCAGCCAAGATGTGTGCAAAGCCCGATCGCCACCATATATCTAGCGCCGTCTACCACGACGTCGCGCTTGTCGTTAGGCGCCATCGAAGCGTCTTTTTTTAGGATAAATATCGGCTTTTTACGCCACTCGATTTGGCGCATCTCGCCCTCTTTCATCGGGCTGAGATCTACGGTCGTAAATCCCGCCGCCTTAACGCTAGGAAGCGGATCCCAGGTCTTTTTGACGGCTACGAGGGTCGCCGCGCCGCCTACTGCGGCCACCGCCCCGAACGCCAAACCGATAAAATCTCGTCTTTCTTGTTTTACGGACATTACCTTCCTTTCAGCAGTTTTTTAAAAAATACTCGCCATTATACTCTTATGAAAATTAAAATTTTATTTTTCCTGCAAATAGTTTAGATATTTAAATTATTTTTTAAATAATCATTTACTATTTTGCCTTTTTGAGGCTTTTGCGGGTAAAATTCTGGAGTAACCTGGCTTTGACGATTAAATTTGACGCTTCGCGGGCCAGCTAAATTTAAATTCGGTTTTATTCTTCTTGATTTACCCGCGCCGTAAAATTTGACGCCGAGCGGCTTTAAATTTACGCCGTCAAATTTGCCGTTTTTAGCGGACAATGATTGGTTAAATTTGATTTAAAAGGAGAATATATGCGTATCGCTTCGATCGATCACATCGTTTTAACGGTGGCAAATTTGCAACGGACGCTTGATTTTTACGTGCGAGTACTGGGTATGCGCGAGGTTAATTTCGCAAACGGACGCAAGGCTTTGGCCTTTGGCTCGCAAAAGATAAATTTGCACGTAAAAGGTGAGGAAATTTTACCAAACGCCCTAAACGCAAATGTCGGAACGGCCGATATCTGCTTGCTTACGGATACGCCGCTTGAGTCGGTTTTAGGGGAGCTGGAGGCTGTGGGTATCGCCGTAGAGCAGGGGATGGTGCCGCGAACAGGCGCGCTTGGAGCGATAAGCTCAATCTATGTGCGCGACCCGGACGGGAATTTGATAGAGATTAGCAGATACGATTAAATTTGACGGGTTCGTAAAATTAAAACGCAAAAAAGGCGAAGCGTTAAATTTAGCCCCAAATTTAACGCTCATCCTTAATTAAATAGCATTTTATCGCGGCTTACCGAGGCTCCTTAGCGTTCATCTTTATATAAATGTGCAAAATATCTATCGCCGCGGGCGTGATACCGCTAATCTCGCTAGCGGCAAAAAGAGTCGGCGGATTAAAGGTCTCCAGTTTTTCGACCACTTCGTTGCTTAGCCCGCTGATACCGCGGAAGCTAAAACCCTCTGGGATACGCACTTGCAGCATATCTTTCATGCGCTCTATTTGGCTTTTTTGCTCGGCGATGTAGTGCTGATACTTCGCCTCGACTAAAATTTGCTCCAAGCTCGCCTCGTCCATGCAAGCGAAAATTTCGTCTAAATTTTGCAGTTTTTCGCGCGTGAAGCTCTTGCGCGCTACGATTTTTTGCAGGCTTACATTTTGGCTGATTATATCCTCGCCTAGGCTTTCTAAAAGGGCTAAATTTTGCTTTGAGGGCGTGATTACGGTCCGGTTTAGATACGCTAGCCCGCGCGCTAAATTTTGTCGGATTTTCTCGACTCTCTCGTATGTTTTAGCGTCTATTAGCCCAAGCTGCCGCCCATAGCCGCTAAGGCGCAGCACGGCGTTATCCTCGCGCAGCAGCAGTCTATACTCGGCGCGCGAGGTAAACATGCGGTAGGGCTCTTTCGTGCCTTTGGTAACTAGATCGTCGATCAAAACGCCGATGTACGCTTCGTCGCGGCGCAGTACGAGCGGCTCTTTGCCATCAATCGCGAGAGCTGCGTTTATGCCCGCCATCAGCCCCTGCGCGGCGGCCTCTTCGTAGCCCGTGGTGCCGTTTATCTGGCCTGCGAAATAAAGCCCGCCGACGAGCTTGGTTTCTAGGCTGTGTTTTAGCTGCGTAGGCGGCGCGTAGTCGTACTCGATCGCATAGCCGTGGCGCACGATACGCGCGTTTTCAAAGCCCTTGACCGAGCGCAGCATCGCGACCTGCACGTCGTAAGGCAGGCTCGTAGAAAAGCCGTTGATATAGTACTCCGTCGCGCTAGCCGTCTGCGGCTCGATAAAAAGATGATGCCTGTCGCGGTCGCCGAATCTATTTATCTTATCCTCGATACTCGGGCAGTAGCGAGGGCCTACGCCTTCTATCTGCCCCGTAAAAAGCGGCGCTTTGTCGAAATTCGAGCGGATAATCTCGTGCGTAGTCTCGTTCGTGTAGGCGATGTAGCAGGGTAGCTGCGTAGGCGCGAAGTCCTGCGTGCGGAAGCTAAACGGGACGGGATTTGCGTCGCCGTCTTGGACTTCAAGCGCGCTAAAATCGATGCTTTTAGCGTCCACGCGGGGGCAAGTTCCCGTTTTTAGCCGTCCTAGCGTAAAGCCGTGATCTCTTAGGCTTTGGCTTAAATTTACCGAGCTAAATTCACCCACGCGGCCGGCTTGTAGTTTATTAAATCCGACGTGAATTAGCCCGTTTAAAAAAGTGCCCGTCGTGATAATGAGTTTGCTAGTTTTATACTCGTTGCCTAGGTGGGTTTTTACGCCAGATATCTGCCCGTTATGTGTCAAAATTTGCGTCGCGATTTCTTGCGTGACGTCGAGATTTGGCGTATTTAGTAGTAAATTTCGCATATAGACGCGGTATCTATCCATATCGATTTGAGCGCGGCTACCGCGAACGGCGGGGCCCTTGCTCTCGTTTAGCACGCGAAACTGTATGCCCACGGCATCGGTCGTTAGCCCCATCTGCCCGCCTAGAGCGTCGAGTTCTTTTACCAGATGGCCTTTGGCTAGGCCGCCTACTGCGGGATTACAGCTAGTCGCGCCGATTTGCTCGGCTAGGATGGTGATTAGCAGGGTTTTTTTGCCCATTCTTGCGGGAGCTAGGCTAGCTTCGATACCCGCGTGACCGCCTCCGACGACGATGATGTCATATTCTTGCATTAAATTTACCTTTAAATTTTTGGCGGATTTTATCTAAAAACAGATAAAAATCATGCAAATTTACCGATTAAAATAGCGAATTTGTCTTAGGCCGGGCGTTTTGGGGCGGCTTGGGCGAACATAAATTTAGTCGATGCGGATCGCGAACCTAAGAAGCGTAAATTTAGTATTAGTTATTACGAGTTTAAATTCGCAAGAGCCAAACTTTTAAATTTTATACTTAAATTTTTGCTTAAGCTTTTTAAAATATTTTAGGACTAAAATGCTCTCTTTTAGTACCTGATAGTTCGTGCGTAATATTTTTATATTCGCATAAGTTTAAAGGAAAGCCTATATTACCGTAAATTTAAAAATAAACTTAAAAATAAATAATTCATAAAAATTAATCTAAAAAATACAAAATTCGTCAGATAGATGACGGAAATAAATTTTTAAAAGTAATAAAATTGCTTCAAGATTTAAGAGTAATCAAGAATCAAAAAACAAGTAGAAGGGAGAATTTATGAAACGACATAAATTTGTGATCGCCGATTACAAACGTTGTATCGGTTGCGCTACTTGCATGGCGGCATGTTTCCGTAGCGCCTATGAGCGCGGCAAGCTCTCAAAGGCTAGGTTAACTGTATTGCGCCAGGCAAAGGGCGTCATGCCGACGCAGTGTCGCCAGTGCGATGACGGTCCTTGCGCGAACGTGTGCCCTACCGGGGCGCTAAGGTTTGACGACAACTACATCGAGCTTCACGAGGAGATATGTATAGGCTGCAAACTCTGCACTATCGCTTGCCCTTACGGCGCGATAAGCTCAAGTGCCGAGCTCATGCCGTCGGTTAATTACGCGGTAGAGCCCAAATACTACCTCGAAATCGAAAGTCAAGCCGGCGCGAAAAACACCGCGATAAAGTGCGATATGTGCTTCGGACGCGAAAACGGCCCTGCGTGCGTCGAGGTTTGTCCGACCAGCGCCATCATCATGGTCGATCCTTTGCACAGCCATCATAAGCTTGGCAACAAGATCGAGCAAGAGGCCGCTCAGGCTTTCGTCGATAAAATTTTACGCGGAAGCGGAAATTTAAAAGAGCCTCACGTTTTAGCCGATATCGGCGCTCAGGACGTAGATACGGAGGGCGACGTCATCGTCATCAAGGAGCTTGACAAAACTCCTAGCGAGCAGGCAAGAGAGCAAGCGGCATCAAATTCGCGCGCTATGAACGACGAAAATAGCGGCACAAAAGGGGGTGCGAGATGGTAGGCGTGTATCTGCTTTTCTTAGTTAGCGCCGCCGTTAGCATCCTGCTCTACGGCGCTCAAAAATCAGCCGTAAAAATCGGCTTTGGACTAAGCGCGATTAGCTGTTTTTACGCGCTTTGCTACTTTGTGGCGCATATGGGGACGATACAGGGCTTCGCTCTTGGCGGAGACTTTTTATACGCGCCGAAATTCGAGCTAACTCCGCTTGGAAATTTCTTTAGCTTCGTAGTCGTTTTTATCGGCTTTGCCAGCAGCGTCTACGGTATGAGCTATGCGGAGGAATACATCAAAAAAGCAAGCGTAGGCGTTTTTGCCTGTTTGTTTAACCTTTTCATCCTTTCGATGCTTCTAGTCATCAGCGCAAATAACGTATTTTGCTTCGTCGTTTTGTGGGAGCTTATGACGCTTATCTCGTCTTTCCTCATCCTCGTAAACGACGGCAAAGGCACGTTAAAAGCGGTGATGGTGTATCTTGGCATCGCTCAAGTCGGCGCGTTTTGCATCACTTGCGGACTGCTAATAATGGCTCACTACGCCGGCAGCGCCGAGTTTAGCAAATTTGCCCACCTAAATATGCCGACTGCGGCTAGCGTCGTGGTGTTTATACTATTTTTGGTCGGTTTTGGCAGCAAGGCCGGTATGTGGCCGTTTCACGTATGGCTACCGATGGCTCACCCGGCCGCTCCTTCAAATGTCTCTGCTTTAATGAGCGGCGTAATGATAAAGGTTGCGCTATTTACTCTAGTTAAATTTACGCTTTTCTTGCCTTTAAGCATTTACTTTGGCTTGACCGTTTTGATTTTGGGCGCGGCTAGCTCGCTTTTTGGCGTTCTTTACGCTCTTTGCCAGCACGACTACAAAGCGCTTCTTGCCTATCACTCTGTTGAAAACATCGGCATCATCTTGCTCGGTCTTGGCACAGGTTTGTACGGTCTAGCTGCGGGAAATATGACGCTTGCCGCGATCGGATTTTTAGCCGGATGCTACCACGTGGTTAACCACGCGATATTTAAAGGACTTTTGTTTCTTTGCGCGGGTTCGGTTTTACACGCTACGCACACTCGCGATATGGACGTGCTAGGCGGCCTAGCTAAAAAGATGCCTTGGACGTCTGTCGGTATGTTTATCGGTATCATGGGTATCGCGGCACTTCCTCCCGTTAACGGCTTCGTATCCGAGTGGTTTACCTATCAGGGTATGCTTCAAGGCGCGCTAGAGCAGGGCATCTTTACTAGATACGCCTTTACGCTTTCAGTCGTCGCTCTAGCGCTTACGGGCGTGTTAGTCGGCATGCACCTTAAGCTTTATGCCGTAATCTTTGCGGGAACTCCAAGAGATCAGAAAATTTGGGAAAACGCAAAAGAGAGCCCGATATTTATGGTGCTTGGCATGATAGTGCTAATGATCGGCTGTATAGGCTTTGGTATCGGAGCTAACGTAGTCGTCGGTTACATCCAAACGGCCGTAAATTCCATAGGCGGCGCGGGCGGTTACGTAGCTAGCCACGGTATAAATTTGACCTCAAATTTAGGTAGCGTGGTTTCCACTCCGCTTATAGCCATCATCTTGTGTTCTACTATGGTTTTGCCTTTTGCGATTTTGGCCGTGATGAAAGCAAACCGCGAGAAACCTCGCGAGACCGATCCTTGGGCTTGCGGATTTAAGTACAGCTCTCGCATGCAAATGACGGGCGGCCCTTTTACGGGCGATCTAAGACGCATAATGAACTGGCTGTTTAAAGGCGAGAGAAAAGTCGTGACTAAAGGCTATTTTAACCCGGTCGAGTATCACAACCATCCAAAAGATATCTGGTGGGGGCTATTTTACGAGCCGGTGATTAAATTTACCGAAAAGGTCGCTGAAAAAATAGGCATAATGCAAAGCGGCTACACCAACGTTTACGCGCTATATATCCTCATATATCTTTGCGCGATACTAGCGGTTAGCTACTTTTTGATATAGGGGGCGTGAGATGGAAATTTTACAGACTATACTTTTGATGATATTTCAAGTAGTCGTCATCGTCTTGGTTGCGCCCTTGTTTGACGGTATGGCTAGGAAACTAAGAGCCAAACTGCAATCAAAACAAGGTAGCGATTTTTTCCAGACGTATCGCGACATCATAAAGCTTTTTAGACGCGGTAGAACCGTGCCTGCATGCTCTCACTGGGTATTTAGGCAGGCTCCGTTTTTCTTGTTTGCTACTTCGGCGGCGATACTAGCGGCTATTCCTATTACTTATAGTAAAAGCACGATTTTTGGAGCGTATTCGGATATTTTTGTGATTCTTTACCTAGGCGCGCTACTTCGCTTTGTTTTCGGCGCTGCTTCTATGGATAGCGGCAACCCGTTTGCGGCTACCGGCGGCGGTAGAGAGCAGATGCTAGCCGTCTACGTCGAGCCCGTTATGATAATGTGCCTAATCGTCGTTATGCTTGCAGCCGGAACGTCAAATTTAGTAGAAATCCAATCAATGGTAAAAAGCGGCCAGATCGGATATCAGATTCCAAGTTTTGCGGTCGCTTCTATCGCGTTTTTGTGGTGCATATACGTTGAAACTGGCAGAAAGCCTTTTGACCTAGCAGAAGCCGAGCAAGAGTTGCAAGAAGGCTTGCTGGGCGAATACGCGGGCTCTGATTTAGGTCTAGTTCAAGCTTCGCTTATCTTAAAACAATTTGCGATGATCGGACTTTTCCTTTCGATTTTCGAGCCGTGGAATTTTAGCAATCCGTTTTTAGCCGTGATAATCTTTGTCTTAAAAACGGGAGTGTTTTACGTAGCGGCCGTGTTTATAGATAACTTCGGACCTAGGTTCCAGATGACTTCGAGCTTACGTAAAAACGCTCTAGCTGCTCTAGCTATATCTTTTGCGGCTTTGACGCTTTACGTCGTGGGGGTGTGAGATGAATATTTTAGATACTTTGGCTATCTGTATGATGGTAACGTCTTTGGCGGTTTTCGGGCTAAGAAGCCTAAAGCTATCCGTCATAGTTTACGGAGTCCAGACGCTACTATTAGTCGGGATATTTTTTACGTTGTCGTCTAAATTTAACGCCGAGCAACTATCTACGTGGGCGGTCGTGGCGTTTTTTACGAAGGTTTTATTCGTGCCTGCGATCCTGCTTTGGCTTATTAAAAATCTTGGCGTCGTACACGAAGATGAGCCTGTAGGCGGCTTTTTTGTTAGCCCCGTTATAGCAATGGGTTTTAGCTTGGCTTTGGCGATGAGTATTAATCCGATATTTTTAGAGTTTTCGCTCATTAAAGAAAAGATAATGCTACTAGCCGCGGTTTGCGTGTTTATGATGGGGGTTTTTGGCTTTATGCTTAGAAACTCGTTTATCAAGCAAATTTTAGCTTATTGCCTTTTTGAAAACGGCATACATCTAAGCCTAGCGCTCATGGCTTACAACTCAAACGAGCTCGTCGAGCTTGGAATTTTAACCGACGCGATTTTTGCGGTTATCATCATGAGCGTTCTTGCGATTAGATTTTATAAAGCATACGGTAGCCTTGATACGTCTAAGGCTACGAATTTAAGGGGATAGAGATGGATAGTTTAACTTTGATATTAATTTTACCGCTTCTTGGAGCGATACTGCTATTTTTCTCTCCGAAAAATTACGCTTTTTTGAGTTTGCTTCACGTAGCAGTTAGCGCGGTTACGTCTTTAGCCTTGCTATTTAACGTAAGCAAGGTTTTAACGGGCGGTACGTTTTACGCGCACGATAAATTTTTGTTTTTAGACAGCCTTGGCTGCGTATTTTTGATACTTATCGCGGTTACGGGACTACTAGTAAATTTATACGCGACCCACTATATGAGATGGGAGCTTGAAGAGGGACATATAAATTTAAGCGCGCTTAAGAAATACTACGCGCTTAGCCACGTGTTTATCTTTACGATGAGCTTAAGCGTCATCTGTAACAACGTCGCGTTTATGTGGGCTGCGATCGAGGCTACTACGCTTTCATCGGTGTTTCTAGTCGCGATCCTAAAAGATCAAAAATCAACCGAGAGCGGCTATAAATACATAGTCCTTTGCTCTATCGGCCTAGCGTTCGCGCTTTATGCGACCGTGCTTCTTTACTCTGCGACCTTTGCGGAGATAAAAGACGGCGAGGCTGCGATGTTGTGGACGGGCATAATGGCAAACGCTAAAAATTTAAGCCCCGACGTCGCTAAGCTAATCTTCGTCTTTGCGCTTATCGGATTTGGCACCAAAGCCGGCCTTGCTCCTACGCACACCTGGCTTCCCGACGTTCACGCCCAAGGCCCGGCGCCGATTTCGGCTCTGCTTTCTGGTGTTTTGCTAAAGTGCGCTATGTTAGCTTTATTTAGATACTACGCTATCGCGGCTCAAGCTACGGGCATGGAGTTCGTCCAAAGCGTGATGATAGTTTCCGGTCTTATTACGCTATTTGTGGGCGGAATTTTCCTGATTAGACAACACGACGTAAAAAGGATGTTTGCCTACCACTCTATCGTGCATATGGGCGTTATAGCTTTTGCTTTGGGAGTAGGCGGATTTTTCGGGCTATTTGCTGCTATTTTCCACTGCCTAGCTCACAGCTTTACGAAGGCTCTTGCGTTTTGCTCAACGGGCAATATCGCTAGAATTTACGGACACAAAGATATGAGCAAAATGGGCGGTATGATAAAGATAGCTCCCGTAACTACGATGATGTTTGGCGCAGCGGTTTGCTCGCTGGTAGGCGTGCCCGCGTTTGCGATATTCGTTAGCGAATTTAACGTCTTCGTCGGCGCCGTAAATAGCGGTCAATACTTTAGCGTCGCGCTATTTGCGATAGCTCTTGCCATCATCTTTATCGCGGACTTCTCGCACTTTAACTTAGCAAGCTTCGGCGAACCTAAAGGCGCTGTCGTCCACAATAAAGAGATGAGTATATTAGAAAATTTACCGCTTATCCTGCTTTGCGCTTTGATTATAATCTTTGGCGTTTGGCACGTGGATAACTTTTATACGCTGGTTGAAAACGGCGTTAAGATAATAACTGGAGAACTATTATGAGAGGCGATAAATTCGTTGAAATTTTAAAAACAAAGGTAAAGGTTCTAGAAGTAACCCGCCAAGCCGACGACCAAATCACCGTCCTAGTGGACAGAAACGACCTTCCGCTTGCGGTTAAGACCCTTTACTACGATATCGGCGGTTTCATCTCTACGATGATACCTAGCGACGAGAGGACTATAAACGGCTGTTTTGCGCTTTACTACGCTTTGTCTATGGAGGGCGGCAAGATGACGGAAGAGGACGACTTCGCCGCCGAGGATAAGTGCTTTATCACCGTTAAAACGCTAATTCCCGGCGTCGATCCGACTTTTCCGTCCGTTACGCCGCTAGTGCCTGCTTGCGTTTGGTACGAAAGAGAAGCCTACGATATGTTCGGCCTAGTAGCCGAGGGCTTGCCCGATAAGCGTAGATTGGTGCTAAGCGACGATTGGCCGGACGGCCTTTATCCGCTTAGAAAAGACGCGATGGACTACCGCTACCGCCCAGATCCCGTCGCTCACCAAGACGAGCCCGATACCGAGTTTTTATTTCCAAAAGGCGATAGCGTCATCGACGTGCCGCTTGGACCTTTGCACGTAACTAGCGACGAACCGGGACACTTTAGGTTATTTTGCGACGGCGACGAGATCATAGACGCGGACTACCGCCTCTTTTATCAGCACCGCGGTATGGAAAAGCTAGCCGAAAACCGTATGAACTACGATCAGATGGGCTACCTTGCAGAGCGCGTCTGCGGCATCTGCGGCTACGCTCACGCGATTGCGTGTATAGAAGCGGCGGAAAAGGCTATCAGGCTTGAAGTTCCGCTAAGAGCGCAGGCTATCCGCGTGATTTGCCTTGAGATCGAGCGCCTTCACAGCCATCTTTTAAACATCGGTCTAGCTTGCGAGGTAACGGGTAACTATAACGCTTTTATGCATATCTTTAGGGTACGCGAGTACTCTATGGAGTTAGCCCAGCTAGTAACGGGCGGCCGTAAAACCTACGGTAACGTCATCATGGGCGGACTTCGCCGCGATATGACCGATAACGAGATAAAAAAGGGCATCGAGATGATAAACAAGCTCGACGTTCAAATTTCTGAAATTTGGGACGCGGTTATGGACGATAAACGCCAAATCGCGCGCTGGAAAGGCGTGGGCGTGCTAGATAAGCAAGTAGCAAGAGACTTTAGCCCCGTAGGCCCTAATATGCGAGGCTCTGGTCTAAAGCGTGACAACCGCTACGACCATCCTTACGATTTCTTTAAAAATATCGAATTTAAAGTCTACGTAGAACACGGCGGAGACGTATTTAGCCGCGAAGTCGTGAGATATAACGAGCTAAAAGAGTCCATACATATCATCAGGCAGTGTTTGGAGCTAATGCCTCAAACGCCGATATCAATCGATCCAAAAACGATGATAAAGCCTGAAAATTTCGCCCTCGGACACGTAGAAGCTCCTCGCGGCGAAAACGTCCACTGGATCATGCAAGGCAGCGCGCAAAAGGTTTTCCGCTGGAGATGCCGCGCGGCTACTTATAACAACTGGCCTAGCCTTCGCTATCAGTTCCGCGGAAATAACATTTCAGACGCGGCGCTTATCGTTTGCTCGCTAGATCCGTGCTACTCCTGCACCGACCGCGTTACCGTAGTGGACGTAAATACCAAAAAGAGCAAAATTTTAACCGAAAAAGACCTTAAGAAATTTTGCCAAACGGGCAAAATTAGCAAAAAGGATTTAAGATGATGAAGTTATTTGACGTAACCGAAAAATACGGAAAGGCGACCTATGCCTATCCGTTTGAGCCTTATAAGGTGCCCGAAAATTTCCGCGGGCAGCCGTTTTACACCTACGAGCTTTGCATAGGCTGCGCAGCGTGCGGCGTAGCGTGCCCTAGCAACGCCATAGAGCTAAAGATGAACGAAAAGCAAGATAAGCTCGTGTGGCAGTTTGACTGCGGACGATGCATATTTTGCGGACGCTGCGACGAGGTTTGTCCAACCGGCGGCGTGCGTCTAAGCCAGGGTTTCGAGCTTGCGGTTAAATTCGACAAAAGCGCGCTAATCCAGCGCGGCGAGCTAGAGATGCAAAAGTGCAAATGCTGCGGCAAACCCTATACGCCGGTTCGCCTTATCAACTATACTTTTTCAAAGCTTAGCACGGCAAATTTGCTCCCGGGCAGACTAGAAGAGGCCAAAGACTATCTATATATCTGCCCCGAGTGCAAAAAAGCCCAAGCCGTAGAGCGCATAACTAAAGACGTAGAGGAGGGGATAAAATGAGCCTTTATCAAGTTCCCGAAAATATAAAAACGGCAAACGACCTAACCGCAAAGTTAGAACATCTAAAAAATATCAAACGAAGCTTTAGCGTTTACCGCATCGACTGCGGCAGCTGCAACGGCTGCGAGATAGAAATTTTCGCCGCTATCACGCCGATGTGGGATCCGGAGCGCTTCGGCTTTAAGCTAGTAGCCAACCCTCGCCACGCGGACATTTTGCTCTGCACCGGCCCGGTTACGCGCCAGATGTATTATCCGCTGCTTCGCGCTTACGAGGCCGCGCCAGATCCAAAGATCGTGGTGGCCTTTGGCGCATGCGGCAGTACTGGCGGTATCTTTTACGACGCTTACAGCGTTTGGGGCGGTATAGATAAGATTATCCCCGTAGACGTCTATATCCCGGGCTGTCCTCCGCATCCTGCTAGCGTCATATACGGCCTTGGTATGGCTCTTGGCATCATAGATCAAAAGCTGCAAAAAAGAAGCTTCGAGCAAGACGACTGCAAAGCCCCCGCCGTAAAAGAGTCTATCATGGGCGATATACTTTTCGAGCGAGATTTGGAAGCCGAGGCAAAGAGGCTAATGAGCTATATCTTCGGCAGGACGCTGTTTGCTAAATATATGGACGCGGCCAAAACTTCTCCTGATATCCACGACGTAGCGGCTACTAAAAAAGTAATGCTAGAGGCTATCCATAAAGAAGAAGACCCTAGATACGCCGAGTGTATGGGGCTGCTTTACAACGACGTCTATCTAAAATACGCCAAAGCAAAACGCGATACGCAAAACGCTATCGACGTCAAAAAAGAAATTTGGGATAAACGATGATAAGAGTCTATAAACTCGCCCGTCGCCACATGGACGAAAACGAAAAGATGCCAAAAGAGCTAAAAGATATCAAGCTATTTTCCGTCTGCGTCGGACACGGCGTGGGGACGGTGGACTTTAGCGAAAAATCGCTCGAAATACCCGACGAGGAGTTTGAGCGTATCGTAGCTAGCGGCGGCGAATACGTCAAATTTAAGCTGGGAAATTTAAGTAAGTATTTTGAAGTGGAGATATTTAGGGAGCATGCGGCAAGGCTCATCCCCGAGCTTTGCGAATGCGAGCTAAAAAAAGAGCTCGAAAATCTGCGCGAGGGATATCTGGTGCTTAGGAAGGACTTTTGATGAAATTTAGCTCAAATCGGACAAACGCTTACGGGTTAAATTTAGCGCGCGGAGGGCTTTTAGGATGAAAAAGGCTTTACTCTGCATCGGCAATCCTATGCGCGGCGACGACGACGTAGGCAACGAAACGGGGCGAATCGTCGAGGCGAATTTGAAAGATTGGCGGGTATTTTACGGACAGGACGTGCCTGAAAACGAGTTTGGCGCGCTTCGCGAATTTGCGCCTGGTATCATCGTTGTAGTAGACGCGATGAGCGGGTTTAAAGACGGCGCGATCGAGTTTTTCGATCTGAGCAACGAGCGCGACTATATCTACTCTACGCACAACCTGCCCACGCCCGTACTTTTAAGCTACCTACGTAAAATTTGCCCCAAAACGCTATTTTTAGGCATTAGCGTTTTGCTTGAAAACGTGCTTGATTTTAAAGAGGGCTTAAGCGAAAACGCGAAAAAAAGCGCGCAAAAAGCTTACGAGCGCATTTTGGAGATAGATAAAAATTTAAAATAGGAGAAGGACATGTTAAATCCTGCAGAAACCGCGCAAGCGGTGTCAAATTCGATGGAGCACAAGGCGCATACTCCGTTAGTGAGCATTATTTTTCTAGCTATCATGGCGGGCGCGGCGATTGCTATGGGCGATATTTTCTGGGCGCACTCGACCGTGGGCATGGCTGAAAAACAGTCTATAGGACTAGCAAATTTTATCGGCGGCATCACCTTTAGCTGCGGACTTATGATGGTCGTTTTTTACGGCGGACATCTATTTACTAGCTCGGTTTTAAGCGGCGTTAGTGCGTATGAAGGCAAGCTAAATTTAGGCAAGACCTTTAGCTACTGGGCGATCGTTTGGATATTTAACTTCGTAGGCGGCGCGCTAATTGCTTATATGTACTACTACTCTGGCTTACCGCTAAAATACGACGGCTACATCTTGCAACACTTTATACCCTCAGGTATAGGCAAGGTTACCGCGCCGTTTCACGAGCTATTTATCCGCGGAATCTTTTGTAACGTGTTTGTTTGTATGTCTATCTGGACTGCGACCAGCGAGAGCAACTTGGCGGGCAAATTTTTTGCCATTATGTGGATGATCGGCGCGTTTGTGGCTTGCTCTATGGAGCACTGCGTGGCAAATATGTTTATCATAACAGAAGCCATCATCGCTAAAGCTCACTACATTGCGGCAAACGGCGGAGATATCGCCGCTGCGGCTACGGCTCTAGGACACGGCATCACGGCTGAAAAGCTAGAAGTGCTAAACTGGGGAAATTTCATCGGTAAAAACCTAGTTCCAGTTACGCTAGGCAATATCTGCGGCGGACTTTTCTTTGTGGGACTAGTTGGATTTATGGCGAATAAATTTGACATGAAAAAGAAGTAATTCCCCATAAACGACGGATTTTTAACTTCGCGCGAGGCGCTCGTTACGAGACTTCGCTACGAGGAAGCTTTAAAATTTTAAACCCGTTTCGGTTACGGACGACGAGTCCGCGCCCTCACGGGTTAAAATTTTAAAGTTAAACTACGCCTATTCTGTCTGGAATATCTATCCCATATCTTGCTAAATTTGCAAATTTTATCCACCGAGACCCGCACCTTGAAAACGTCAAATTTAAATTTGCGACGCTTTGCGTAAGTAAAGCAGTGTCGCCACCTCTAACGTGCAGTGGGGTTAGAGAGGGCTTCTGCGTCGCTACGCTAGCAGCTGCAAGCAGACGGGAGAGGGTCTGTCTTCGGCAGTTGCGAGTGCGTAGCACGACGCAAAGGAAAGGGGCGCTCTACTTTAGCTTCACTACGTTCGCTACCGTCGCCCTATGGGCTTGAGACCGCTTCGCTCGTAGCTGTAAACAGAGCGTAAGTAGGTCTGCTTGCAGTTACGAGCCGCAGGCGAAGTAAAGCCCCTTCCTCTTCCAAAGTAAAGAGAAAGGTGAATGCCAATGAGAGCTATTTTGCTTCAGCTCGGCCTCGCAATTGCAATACAGAGCGTAATTTAAGCCCCTTCCCCTTTAACAAAAAAGCAAGATGGTTTCAAGCAATGATTTCGTTTAAAGAAATTTAAATGTATGGCGTCAAATTTAAAAACCGAATTTGACGCCGTAAAGATTTGTCTTGCCTCGTAAAATAAATTTAGCTCGCTAGGTTCTGCGCTTTTGCGACTGCTCATCAACCGCGCCGTAGCGCTTTTGTCCGCCTTCTCGTTTCTCTAGCCTAGTTTAGCTAGGCAAATTCGTCTAAAATTTACTAAACGTACGCGCGAGTTAAAGCCTTTAAATTTAAAAGCAAATTTAATCTAGCTTGGTTTGATAACTAAACGGCTGTCTAAATTTCGCCGAGGCAGCCCAAAACCGCGGTTAAAACGGGCGAATTAGGACGGATTAGCGCGCAAAATTTGCCGGGTATCAGGAGTGTGCAGTATTTGCTAGAGCCTTACGGCGCATCTACCGCTTACAACGCTTTTTTCGCGGCTTTGCCGGCTTGCTAAGCTTTAGAGCGTTTCTGCGCCCGCAAACTCTGCCTGCGCCGGCCGATGCGAAATTTAGCACCTTAAAGCGGCGAATTTAATCCTTAAGAACCTTTAAAAATGAGTAAACGTCGCGCACGCCGTTAATGTGCTTGGCGTACCATATCGCGTGTTTTTCCTGTTCGATGTCGGTTATAATGCCCGTAAATACGACGTTGCACTGCACAACGCTCACCCTCACGCTCGTACCGCTTATTATGCTGTCTTTAAAAAGATTATTTTTTAAATTTAGCATTATGGCGAGGTTACCTTCGCATTCGCCGCCGTCTTTTGGGAAGCGTATATACGTGTAGATTTTATTTACGCCGCTTGTATTTTTGGCTAATTCCACTAGCTTTTCTTTGTGCTCGGCATCCGGCACGACGCCGATGAGGTAGACGTCGCCGTAAAAGCTCTCCACGTCCACGTTTAGGTTGCTAAGGCCGCTCGTGCCTAAAATTTTAGTCTGAATTTTGGTTTTTACGATTTTGTCTTTGGCTATGGAGTAGATGCCCCGCTCGTCTTGGCTCACTTGATAGGCGTCGTATACGTTTATGCCCGTTAGCGGCGTCACGGTGGTGAAATACTCTAAGCATCCGCCCAAAAAAATAGCGGGAGCTAAAAACGCGAGAGCGCGTAAAATTTGCCGTAAAAAGAGCCGAAAATCCATCGCGAGCCTATAAAATTTTGCCTAAATACTATAAAAATCAAACTAAAATTTATATAAATTTAGCTATAATCGCGTTCGTCATCTAAAAATGCGGAGGATAAGGCGATCTGGTGGCGTCCGCGGACTTCAAATCCGATGGCGGGGCGGTTGACCGCTTCGCGGGGAGTTCGATTCTCTCATCCTCTCGCCAAACTTCTACGTTTATTATCTTAAAACAAGCAAAATTCAGCTACAATAAGCCGTTTATGTAAAATTAATTTAAGGTTTTTCTTTTGGCTAAGTCTAATCTCGATAAAAACGCCCTTTCTTACGCCGTTTTAAGCAAGATATATATGGTAAATTTTATCGTTATCGCCGCATTAATTTGCGTGGCCGGCTTTGGCGTAAATTTGAAATTTGAAGACGTAAAAGGCGAAATTTACGCCCAGAACGCCTATTTTAGCAACTTTTTGTCCGAGCGTTTCGCGGCTGCCGATTCGGAGCTAAGGCTGATAGAAAAATACCTCGCCGCAAATGCCGCCGACGTTAAGACGGTATTTGAATTTTCTTTAAATAATAGCCCGGAATACGTCGCGTTTTTTATAGCCGATAAAAACGGCGAGATAAAATTTACGACCGATGAGAAACTAGGCGCGAAATATAGAGGTTTTTTCGCATCTAAGCCTTGGGCGGACGCGGAAGCTGGCGAGACGCTTCGCTCTAAATTCGCCCTTGATAAAAGCGACTCCGCATCGAGATTTACCGCGATAAAGATGAGTAGCGGAGAGATTTTAGCAGTACTGATAAATTATTCTTTCATTTATGATGAATTAACCAACAACCGCGGCTTTGGCGATGCGAAATCCTTCGTCGTCTCAGACGATGGCGAGATACTTTTTCACGGCGATACGGAGCTGGTTTTGGAGCGTAAAAAGATATTTGACGTATACGGCGCGCCTGCCGATTACATTGGCGGAGGGATAAAATTTGCGCTAAATTCGCCGCAAAAAGACGTCTATCTTGCGGCAAAAGTGCCTAACGAAGGCGTTGTGGCCGTGTCTTATTATCCGTTAAGCAAGCTCGTGCGCGAAAATTTAATTTTTCTGCTAGTTTGCGGCGTATTTTTGGGCGCGGGTTCGCTCTTTACGCTATTTTACGCTAAATTTATGAAACAAAACGTCGTAAAGCCCATCTACGTCATCAAAAATTTAACGCGAAAAGCAAGGCGCGGCGAGGAGATAAACGGGTATTTAAAATTCGGCGAGATAGACGATTTTGAGCAAATAGCAAGCGACGTAAAGAGCCTTTTTGACGAGCGCGAGGCGAGTAAAGCGGCTCTTGAGAGATACTACAGTAAGTTTGGATTTTTGTTTGAAAAAGGGCCTTTTATCTTGCTTTTAATCGACGCAAAAAGCGGCGAGATACTGGAAGCTAGCGCGAAGGCTTGCGAATTTTACGGACTTAGCGCGGAGGAGATAAAGGGTAAAAATTTAACCCTGCTAAACGCGCCAGATTTAGCTCAAATCAAAATTTTGCAAGAAGACGGCGCGCAGATTTACGAAACAAGCCGTATCGCGGCGGACGGCCAAACTAGACAAATACGCATCCGCAAACAAAACTACGAGCTTAGTGGCGGCGAAAAGATCGGCTTTTGCGTGATAGAAGATATCACGCAAAGCGACGCTTTAAAGAAAAACGCGGCGAAGGAAGATTTGATGAGCGAGCATTCGCCGGCATTTAGCGTCGCGTGGAAAGGCGGGCTAGTAGGCGCGGTATCGGGCGTCTCGCATAGCGTCAAGCGCGTTTTAGGCTATAAACCAGTAGAGATGCTTGCTACGGATTTTGACTTTAAAAACATCATTCATCCGGATGATTTGGATAAATTTTTAAACGAATTTAATATCAAATTTAGGCTCTACGGCGCAAATTTGCGCAAAAAGGAGTTTGAGAGCTTGCAGCCTTGCAGGTTGATGAGGAAAAATTTAGAGAGCGTAAAATGCGATATTTTCGTTAAATTTATCTCGCAAGACGGCAAAAATATCGACGAGGCGATCGGATATTTTATCGAATGCGATTTATCGCGAAATCTAATCTCGCTACAAGGCGCGGCGTCTAGTTTATCAAGCGGACAAGGCTTGCGCGGCGAGGCGATTTTGCGCCTTTTGGCAAACTCTAGCGAGGGCGTTGCTACGGTCTTGCTAGACGGGACTTTTGCCGGCGTAAACGACGCTTTTTGCAAAGTATCCGGATACGAGAAGAGCGAGGCCGTCGGCAAGCCGTCGAATTTATTAAAGTCCGGCGTACACGACGCTAAATTTTATGAAAATATGTGGCAAAGCCTGCTAAAAAACGGTTTTTATAGCGGCGAGGTTTATAACAAGCGCAAAAACGGCGAAATTTATCTAGAGCAGCTTAGTATCGTTACGATTTTTGAGGGCGGCAAGCCCGCGTATTTCGTTGCGGCGTTTCACGAGCTGCCGTGGAGAGAGCCGGTGCAAACCCGGACGAATCAATAGTAAAGGAGCAAGAGTGAACGAATTTGACGCAAACGTTTACGAACACGAGATACCGAGCGGCACGAGGCTGTATTTCGGGCAAAGCGCGAAACTAAAAAGAAAGATCGAGCGCGCGGCGAGCGAAATTTTAGAAA
>CAUSIL010000009.1:0-19868 GCA_963531395.1 uncultured Campylobacter sp. | reverse complement strand
TAGCCTGCGCCGAAATCTCGAATCCGTGATGAAAGATATGCGCGGAAGCGTTTAGATTGGGGAGATTTTCAAATTTTAGCGACTTAATTTGAGTTAATGCCGTTTGGGAGACTGGGTTTAATTGAGCCGAGTAAAATCAAAATTTGGCGCTAATTTTGCACGCCTAATTTATAAGATACGGCTCAAAAACGCAAGGCTAAATTTGACTTCGCAACACCGAGGCAAAGCAGGTTCACTCCGCCTCGGGGCGCGTATTTAGCGCGGTTTAAAACGGTTTATACACCATCATCCAGATGATGATAACCATCGCGATGGTCGGCACTTCGTTGTAAGCGCGAAAGAACATACCGCTTTTCTTACAGCGTTTCTCGCGTAGCTGCACCATATAGCGGCCAAGATCCAGATGAAACGCCGCGAGGATGACGACGACGGTGAGCTTGACGTGTATGTAGCCGCTACGTAAGAGCTCGGGCATCGCGACGATGATCAAAATGCCCGTCAAAAACGTGCCGATCAGCGCGACCCAGCCGATGTAGTGGTACATCTTGTACTCCTGCACCTCGACGACGCGCACGAAGTCAGGCTTGTCCATATTTTCCGCGTGATAGACGTAGAGGCGCGGCTGATAGAACAAAAACGCCATCCACGAGATGAAACACAGGTAGTGGAAATATTTGATGAGGTTGTAATACTCTGCCATTTTTACTCCTTTTAATTTTTATTTTAGCGGCCTGTCTCGCGAGCGCTTTCCCGAGATTTTGCAAAATTTTCGCTCCGTAGGCTTATGCTTAGCGCACGCTCAATTTTGCTTCCTCTGCTTGCAGCTGCGAGCTTGTGAAGCAGAAAACTCGAAAAATCATCTTAAAATACTTCGCCTTAGCTTTTTTATTCAAATTTGAAGTCAAATTTACAAATTTGACTCGCCGAGACCCGTATCTTGGAAATGCTAAAATTTAGATTCAAAATTTTTAAAACGCAACAAGCGAAAGGCTTTTTGCTCCGCTACGCTTGCAACTGCCGACAGACCGCCTCCAAATTCCGTGCTAAGCGATAGCAAAGCCGAAATTCGGTAGGTAACTGCTTTGAGCGTTTGGGCTTTAAAAATTTGGGCTCAGGGTTCTATTTTAGGCAGTAGATTTAAATTTTATCAAACCCCAAAAAAGCTAAATTTGAAGCAATTTTAAAAATTTCAACAAATTTAGTCGGCCATCACCCTAGTAAAATTTCCTTCCTCGCTTCAAATTCCTCTTTGCTTATCGCGCTGCTCTCGTACAGCTCGTAGAGACGTCTAAGCCGCTCCTCGAGGTCTTGCGCGCGCAGTTTGTCCTTTAGCGCTTCTTTTTTCTGATTTTTCTCGACCGCCGCGCCGGTTAAGCGCAGATCAAAGAGCCACCATGCGCCCCAAAGTGCCCAAAATACGTAACCTACGATCGCCCAAGCCAGGCTATATCCGATGAAAAACAGCGCCATCATCGCAAAGCCGCTCACGAATTTGCCCAGATAAAATCTATGCCCGCCAAACCAGCCCGTAAGCAGCCAAAGCGCGTAGGCTATATAAACGTTATCGCCCATTTTTAGCCCCTTTTCGCCCCGCGGCGAAGCTCTGCCAGAGTATGAGCACGACCCCGACGTCGATCATAACGTCTGCGAGGTTAAAGATCGCAAACTCAAACCACTTGTGCCAGTAGACGTAGTCCACGACGCCGCCGTGAACGAAGCGATCGAGCAAATTTGAACTGCCCGCACCCAGGATTATACCCGCTCCTAGCGCGTGTTCCTCTAAAATTTCCTTTTTTTGGGCGTCTTGGGTCAAATTTGACTCCGTTTGAGCCGCGACTCGCGCGTCAAATTTACGCTTTAGTCGCCAGAGTAGATAAGCGCAAACGCCCGCTATCAACGCCAGCTGGATAAATTTGAGCCATTCCCCCAGAAACGCAAACATCGAAAACGCCACGCCGCGGTTGTATGCAAGCACTAGCGAAAAGTACTCGCCCTGCCACGAAAAACCGCTCAAAAATATCTGCTTGACCGCCTGATCGAGCGCGAAAACGACGAAAAAAGCCGTAAAAAAAACGCCTAAAATTTTAGCCATTTAGCGCTTTTACGAAAAATTTCTCGACTTCGTCCATGCGTGTTTTTAGCGCGTCGGCGCACTTGCCCTCGATCAAAAGCCTAATGAGATTTTCGGTGCCAGAGTAGCGAAATAGCGAGCGGATGCCCTCTTTTGCGAGGCTTGCTTCAAGCTCTTTTAGCCCCGCGATGCTTTCAAGCGGCTTTTTCTCGGTTATCTTTAAATTTAGCAAAATTTGCGGATACGGCTTTATTTCGCTTAAAATTTCGCTTGCTTTTTTGCCTTTTTTTAGCACTAGTGCCGCAAACTGCAGCGCCGCCACGAGTCCGTCGCCCGTTTTTGCGTAGTCGCTAAAGATGATGTGACCGCTTTGTTCGCCGCCGAAATTCGTGCCGTTTTCTTTCATCTTTTCAAGCACGTATTTGTCGCCGACATTTGCGCGCAGGAGCTTGATTTTGTGGGATTTTAGATAGTCTTCGAGAGCTGCGTTGCTCATCACGGTAGCCACGACCGCGCCGCCTTTTAGGGCTTTGTTTTCTTGTAAAAATGCGGCCATGACGCCTAGCAAACTATCGCCGTTTGCCACCTCGCCGCGCTCGTCTACGACTACGAGTCTATCGGCGTCGCCGTCAAACGCAAAGCCCAGATCGGCCCTTAGTCGCACGACCTCGGAGGCTAAATTTTGCGGATAGAGCGCGCCGCAGTTTAGGTTTATGTTGCTGCCGTTTGGTTCGTCGTTTATGACGATGGTTTCCGCGCCAAGCTCGCTAAAGATAGTCGGAGCGACCCTGTACGCAGCGCCGTTTGCAACGTCTAAAACCACGCGCAGTCCGTGTAGGCTGAGGTTTTTAGGAAATGAGTTTTTGATCTGCACGATATAGCGGCCGATGACGTCGTCGATGCGCTTTGCGGCGCCGATTTCTAGCATTTGCTTTTGCGATCTTTCTATGAGTTCGTCGTCAAAATAAATCTTTTCTATCTGCGCTTCGGCCTCTTCGCCTAGTTTATTGCCTTCGCTGTCGAAAAATTTGATGCCGTTATCGTAATACGGGTTGTGCGAGGCGCTGATCATGATGCCCGCATCGCAGCGCATATCCTCGGTGAGAAACGCGATCGCGGGAGTTGGCATCGGGCCGATCTGGCGGACGTTGTAGCCCACGGCCGTAAGCCCTGCGACGATGGCGGTCTCGATCATGTAGCCGCTTTTGCGCGTATCTTTGCCTAGCAAAATGGTGTTCGTATGCGACGCAAACTGCCTAAAATATATCCCGGCAGCCATAGCAAGGCGCATGGACGTGACGGCGGAGAGTTTTTCGCCCGCTTTGCCGCGGACGCCGTCGGTACCGAATAGTTTCATTATCTTTCCTTTTTTTAAAATTTCTATGGCCTTATCTCTTGAGTATATTTAAAAGAGCTAGCAAAAATAAATGCTCACGGACGACCAGTCCCCTCCGCTTTATTTTTGCGTCGCAGCTTTTAAATCTATCTCAAGATATAAAGCCTTATCAACTTTTTGGGCGCCAAACACTGCGCCTTTAAATTTATGGTAAGATAAAATTTACCCGCCAAATTCCATAAATTCATTAAATTTTCGACCTATTTTATCAAAAAATATCCAAATTTAAGTTGTAAATTTCCTCGCTTTAAATTTTACTTAAATTAAGCGGATTTTAAAACTGATTTTTATATAATCACGGACTAAAATTATGACAAAAGGGACATTATGGCAAACCATAAATCTTCTGAAAAAAGAGCCAGACAGACTATCAAAAGGACTGAAAGAAACAGATTTTACCGCACTAGGCTTAAAAATATCACTAAAGCCGTGCGAGTAGCCGTTGAGGCAGGCGATAAAGAAGCCGCGCTAAACGCGTTTAAAGTAGCAAACAAAGACTTCCACAGCTTCGTTAGCAAAGGCTTTTTGAAAAAACAAACAGCTTCTCGCCGCGTAGGACGCCTCGCAAAACTCGTAAACAAACTATCTGCTTAATCTAAATTTTAATGTTAGCCGACAAACTGCAGCCTTTTTTGGATCGCTACGACGAGCTCTCTCGTCTGCTTAGCGATCCGTCTATCACAAACGATATCGCAAATATGACCAAGCTCTCAAAGGAACAATCAAATTTAGAAGATATCGCCTCGGCTGCAAAGTCATATCTGCAAACTCTCGCGGACATCGAGGAGAACAAGGCTCTGCTCGATGACGCCGAGCTTGGCGAACTAGCCAAAGACGAACTCAAAAATCTCGAATCCCAAAAAGAAAATCTCGAAGAAGAGATTAAAATTTTACTCCTTCCAAAAGATCCTAACGACGATAAAAACGTATTTTTAGAGATCCGCGCGGGTACGGGCGGAGACGAAGCGGCGCTTTTTGCGGGCGATTTGTTTAACGCCTACGCGAGATATGCCGAGCTTCGGGGGTATAAATTCGAGATCGTGAGCCAAAGCGAGGGCAATACGGGCGGCTTTAAAGAGATTATTTTGCTAATAAAGGGCAAGGGGGCGTACTCGAGGCTCAAATTTGAGGGCGGCACCCACCGCGTACAGCGCGTACCCGAGACCGAAAGCCAAGGCCGCGTACACACCTCGGCAGTCACGGTCGCTATCATGCCCGAGGTCGAAGATAGCGAGATCGAGATAAATCCAAACGACCTTCGCATCGATGTCATGCGCAGCTCTGGTCACGGCGGACAGTCGGTAAATACGACCGACTCTGCGGTGCGAATCACTCACATCCCCACAGGCATCGTCGTCACGAACCAGGACGGCAAAAGCCAGCACAAAAACAAAGAAGCCGCGATGAAGGTACTAAAAGCGCGCCTTTACGAGATACAAGAAGAAGAGCGCCTGGCTAAAGAAACCAGCGAGCGCAAAAGCCAAGTCGGCACCGGCGACCGCTCGGGACGTATCCGCACCTACAACTTCCCGCAAAACCGTATCAGCGACCACCGCATCAATTTGACGCTTTATCGCCTCGACGCGATAATGGCGGCGGGACTTTTTGACGAGATTATCGAGCCGCTGATTGCGCATTATCAATCCGAAGCAATCTCGGACGCCGAAATTTAAGCTGCTATAAATTTTGCGTAATTTTAAATTTTACTCTGCGAGCGGTTGTATTCTAGGGCATTTTTGTTAAATTCGTATTTTGATTTTTACTTTGCGCTACCGCAGTTAAATTTTAAAAAACCGTAAACCGGTTTTGATAAATAAATCGCGATATTTTAGACGGCCGTGACGTTTGTTTTGCGGATTAATTTAGTATAAAGAGTTCGCGCCAGTTTTCGTTTGCTAAATTCAGAAATATTTTCTTGCTCTTTTAGACAAATTTAAACCCAGTGCAAATTTACATTATTACATTAAGATTTTTCGGCTTGGCAGCTCAAATCAAGATATATAAAAAGTACCGAGATAAAAGCAAATTTATAAAATTATTTAGCTACGAAGCCATCCTTTTGTCGTAACTTCGTTTAAGACTCTGCGCTCACGCATAAGAGCCGCAGACTTTGCAAGCTTATAGCTTACGTCGGTACCGCATTAAATTTAACATCGCCCACCGAATTTATCGCTTGCGATTAGTTAGATTAGCTTCCGCTTTAGGCGTAGTTTCTTGCGCTAGGACCGTCTCGTCCTACTTTAGCGCCTAGGCGTTAAATTTGCCGATTTTATCTATCTTTGCGCGATTTTTTATTAGCTTTATAGGCGCTTGATGGCTTTTGCCTTTGCCGACTCGCACGGGGCGCGGATGTTTGAAAACTTTCATCTCTACGCTTACGCGAAATAACGTCTTACATGCTTGCCTTGCTTTATTGGCGGCGCTCAAGGGACAAATTTGGCGCTTACGCGGGTCTATTTTTGCAAAGGTTTAGGCTGAGGCGTTTTATCTTTTAAGTCTTTTTTTGTTATAAATTTAATGCGATTTTGCTTCTTTGGCTTACATTAATTAAGCTTTGCGAACAAACGAGTGCTTTGTATTTGCCTGTTTAAGCGGCATTTGCTGAACTGCTTACAAAATCTCCTAAGGCCTTACAGGCTTTGGCGCATAAAACGCGCATTTGCAGCTCAGTTGCAATTTCCGAGACCGCTTACGCTAGCTCAAAGCTTTGCGGCGCAGCACCAGCTTGCGGGTAAAGTGCCGACCTTTGTAGTCCTACTAAATTGGTAACGCAGTCACCTTTGCTACGGCAAAACGCGGGCTAAATTTTACCGGTTAAAATTCGTACGATAGTTTCGGGCAAAATTTCATGCTCTATCTCGTGGATTTTAGCCTCGTAAGCTTCAAAGCTCATTCCCGCGCTCTTTTCAAACGCGCGCTGAGCGATGATCTTGCCGCCGTCTAGCTCCTCGCTGACCCAGTGCACGCTCACTCCGCCCACCTTCATATCGCTATCAAAGCTCTCCTTTATCGCGTGCGCGCCCTTAAAAAGCGGCAGCAGCGACGGGTGCAAATTTATCGCACGAATCTGCCTCGTAAAAACGGGCGTAAGGATGCGCATAAAGCCTGCAAGCACCGTTAGATCGACGTTAGCGCGCTTTATTTGCGCTACGACTGCGGCGTCGAATTCCTCTCTAGAGGTAAAATTAACATGCTCGATTACGACGCTTTGCAGGCCGTATTTTGCGGCTTTTGCTATGCCGCCTGCGTTAGCTTTATTCGTTAGCGTTAGCGCGACTTCGATCCTGGTTTCGCCAAAAACTTTGCCGTGCAGCCTCTGCAAAATCGCCTCCAAATTCGATCCGCCGCCGCTAAATAAAACGGCTATTTTTTTCGTAAGCATTTGAGTCCTTTGATGACGTCCGCGGCCGTGAGCGCGTAGTCGTTGATTTTGGTTTTGCGAGCGGCTAACGCGTGAGCTAACGTGCCCGAGATCGCGGCGTTTAGCGGATCGTAGCCCTGTGCGAGCAGTCCCGCGACGATACCGCTTAGCGCGTCTCCGCTGCCGCCTTTTGCTAGCGCGGCGCTGCCGTGCGTCATGACGTAGACCTCGCCGCCTTGCGCGATTAGCGTATTTGCGCCCTTTAACACAAGCACGCATTTAAAATTTCGGCTAAAAACTTGAGCGAGTTTGAAGCGATTTCTTTGCACTGCGCCGGCGTCAAATTTGTCTAGATTCGCAAGCTCTAGTAAGCTCGCAAACTCCTTTGGATGCGGCGTTATCACGACATTTATGCTATTTAAAAGCTCAAGCGTACGCGGCTCGTAGCAAAGATCGGCGTCGACAACGAGCGCGTCTTTTGTTTTTAGCTCGCTAAAAAGCTCATCTTTTTGCGTCTCATCAAGCTCGCCAAGCCCCATACCGACGGCTCCGACTCGCATTTTGGGCGTTATGCGCGCGCTTTGCATTAAAACGGGTTCAATGTTTAAATTTTCGCCCACGACGCTAACAAGCCCCGCGCCGATAGTTAGCGCGGCAAGTCCCGCTATGCGCGCCGCTCCGCCCTTTTGGCCGCTCACGACAAACACGTGTCCAAAGTCGCCTTTGTTAGCGTTTTGCTTTGCGCGAAACGGCAAATTTAAATCGCCTTTTCCAAGCTTATAAAAGCTCGCCCCCGCCTCATAAAGCTCGCGCGAAAGACCCAAATTTGCGACTTTTACGTGCCCTACGAAATCCTTTGCGAAGTCGCTATAAAGCGCTAGCTTTAACGCACCCATCGTCACGGTCGTATCGGCCTTAAAGACCGCGCCTTGCGAAACTCCGTTTTTATCGAGTCCGCTCGGGATGTCGCAGGCGAGCTTATAGGCGGGTTTTGCGTTTAGCAGATTTATCAAATTTATCATCCGCTCGTCTAGCTCGCGGCTAAGTCCGGTTCCGAAAATCCCGTCGATGATGCAGTCAAATTCGTCGCTTTGCGTCAAATTTGAGATCAAATTTACGCCGCATTTTAGCGCTCTAGTTAGCTCGGTTTTTGAGATTTCGTTTTGTTTGTCGCCGGCTAAAAATGCGAAACAATCAAATTTGCCGCCCAAAACCCTAAGCGCGGCGAGCACGTCTGCGCCGTTGTTTCCGCTGCCGACTACGCCTAAAATTTTGCGTCGTTTGGGCGAGCGCTTTTTAAACCGACTTCGCACGGCGTTAGCTAACGCGTTAGCGGCGTTTTGCATCAAAACTTCGGTGCTAAGCCCAAACTCGCTTACGGCTCTAGCGTCAAGCTCCGCCGTATCCCAAAATAGCTTTTTCATGCGCCCTCCTGCTTCACTCGGTAGCTTAAAGCCTCCAAGATATGCGGCTTTTTGATGATGCGCGAGCCCTCGATATCAGCGACCGTGCGGGCGACTTTTAGGGTTTTGTTTATGGCGCGGCGACTGAGCGAAAACCTCTGCGTCGCGTGATCTAGCGCTCTGTTCGCCTCATCGTCGCAAATGCAAATTTTAACGATCTCTTCGTCGCTAAGCTTGCCGTTTAGCTCGCTTTGGGCGCGCGAGATTTGCGTCTCAAACACGCGCAGTACGGTATCTTGCATAGATTCGCTCGTGACGTCGCTTTTATCATCGGCGCTCACCTCGTTCATCTGTACGTGAAGATCGATGCGGTCTAGCACGGGCGCCGAGATGCGCGATTTATAGCGCTTGATCTCAAGCTCGGAGCATTTGCATTCTAGATTTTTAGAGAGGAGATTGCCGCAAGGGCAAGGATTCATCGCGGCTACAAACATAAATTTAGTCTCATAAGTGATTTTTGAATTTACGCGCGAGATGTTGATTTTATAGTCCTCCAGCGGCTCGCGCAGGCTCTCTAAAATTTGCGGCGCAAAGTGCGGAAGCTCGTCAAAAAATAAAATCCCGCCATTAGCTAGCCCGACCTCGCCGATCCTAGCCGAGCTCGATCCGCCGCCAAAAATCGAGCTGCGCGTGCTCGTATGATGGGGGCTACGAAAGGCGCGTAGGGCGGAAAATTCGCTCTCCTGCTGATTTAACGAGCTATAAGCGCAGCTAAGCAAAATCTCGTCCAAGCTTTGCGGCGGCAAAATGTACCGCAGGCGCTTGGCGCTCATGCTCTTTCCGCATCCGGGGCTGCCCTCAAAGATAACGTTGTGCATGCCGCAAGCAGCCACCAGGCAGGCTCTTTTTGCTCTGCTTTGGCCTTTTACGTCGCTAAAATTTAGCTCGAAGTTTTGATTTTTTACGAAGCTTTTTTCGCCGATTTTGATCAAATTTGAAAAAAGCGGATGAACGCTGTCTACTCTGCGCGAGGCGGCAAACTCTGGCTCTAGGAAAAATTTGATTGCCTCGGCTAAATTTGAAACGGAGTAAATTTCTAAATTCGGTATCGCGCCAGCTTTTTGAGCTATCTCTTGCGGGATCAGTACGCGAGAACCGGGTGCTTTGGCGCTCAAAAAAAGCAAGATAGAAAAAAGGCTCGCCGTGCTTTTGACGCCGCCGTCAAGCCCCAGCTCGCCGAATGCAAAAATCGGCTCGAAGTCGCGCTCTTTTTGCAAGGCGATTAAAAGCGCGATAGGCAGGTCGAAGTGGCTGCCCGATTTTGGCATATCGGACGGGGATAAATTTATGATGATTTTTTGCGCGGGAAAAGAGAAATTTAGCGACAAAAGCGCTGATTTTACGCGTTCGGCGCTCTCTTTGATCGAAGCTCCCGCAAGCCCTACGATATTTAGCGCGGGCAAACCGCGATTAAAACTGGACTCGACGTCCACAAGCCGCAATTCGTCGTTATAGGTGGCGCATTTTAGGGCTTTCATGCGTTTTTTTGCTTTTTATACTCTTTGTCGAATTTTTTGCGTTTGTTGTAGCCGATGCGCTCGATAAAAAGGTGTCCGTCGAGATGATCCATCTCGTGCTGGATCGCAACCGATAAAAGCCCGTCGGCCTCTAGCTGCTGGTGCCGTCCGAAGCGGTCTTGATATTCTAGCGTTATGAACTCGGCCCTTTTTACGTCCTCGTAGTATCCCGGCACGCTAAGGCAGCCTTCTTGATAGATTATCTCGCCTTCTTTGCGTAAAATTTTGGGATTTATGATTTCTAGCAGATCCTCTTTGCGCTGTTCTTTACTCTCTTCGTCAACTAAATTTACGATCAAAACCCGCTTAGCCTCGCCCGTCTGGATGGCGGCTAGTCCGATACCGTTTTTAGCGATCATGGTCTCATACATGTCGTCTAAAAATTTATGCAACCCTTCGTC
Organism: uncultured Campylobacter sp.; assembly: GCA_963531395.1. Taxonomy (GTDB): domain Bacteria; phylum Campylobacterota; class Campylobacteria; order Campylobacterales; family Campylobacteraceae; genus Campylobacter_A. Next base: position 9,659 of record CAUSIL010000009.1, on the reverse strand, counting down.
AAAAACTTTAACTTCAAGCGATTTGACGAAGAGTTTTTTGTTCGGATAGGTTAGGATTTCTAGTATCATTTGCCGCCCTCGCCGGGTAGGATAAGGTAGCGTTTACCGTCTTTACCGGTGTCTTTTAGCGCATCAAGCGCGCTAGAAAGCAGCTCCTCTACGGTCTTTTGTCCGCCTAGAGCGCAGGCTACTACCTCCATATCAAAATCGATCTTTTCGTCGTTTAGCATAAAAGAGGTGCCGTAAAACATCTCCGTTATACGTTCGCACGCCTTTTGCGCGCCGACGATATCGGTATGGCGCATCAGCATCGCAAAGCACCCGTCGCCGTAATGCGCCAAAATATCGCTGCGCCTTGAGGTGCGAAGTAACATACGCGAGATGTTTTTTAGCACTGCATGTTTGCCTTTTGAGCCGATGTCTTGCAGTGAAGTTTCTTTTGGCTTGATTAGCATTAGCGAGGATTTATAGCCGTATTTTTGGATATTACCGACCTCCATATCCAGCGTCTTTAGAAAAAATTTTCGGTTATAGATATCAAATTTAGGATCATAGACGGACTGTTCTTCTACTATCTTAAAAACTTTGCCAACCTCATCGTAGCTGGTTTTTATGACCTCGATATGCTTATCCATCAGCGTATTTAGCTTGGCTAAATCATCGCTAAATGCGTTAAAAACGCTTTGATTAGCCAGCAAATTTCCGTTTGGATCGAGGCTGTCTAGGCGCTTTTTAACGACGGTTTTTAGTACGGATAGATTTTTATAAATGAGCGCGACGGCTTGTAACATGCTTTTTATCTGTATAAAGCTGTTTTTTACCTCGCGCTCGATGCTGATTTGTCTATCGTCTTCTAGCCTGCCGATTTCATCTTCTATCTTGATGATTTCTCCGACTTTTTTTTTGAAGTCGTCCGGTTGCTTTTCGAGTATTTTTTCAAAAAATATTGAATAATTTTTGGGTATCGAGGGGATATTTTCCTCAGCTAGCTCTTTTATGATAGCCTCGGAAAATCCGTAAATACCCATATCGCCGCCGTTATCCTCGCCTTTTCCCGCGCCGACGCGTCCAGGATTTTGTGCGCTTTGCGGGAGCTGTTTTTCGCTTTTTTTGTCGTCTATCTTTAGCAAAATTTACTCTTTATTTAAAGCTTTTTTCTAAAACCTTATCTATCAGCCCGTATTCTTTAGCCTCCGCAGAACTCATGAAAAAGTCTCTGTCGGTGTCTTTTTGGATTTTAGCCAGTTTTTGACCCGTATTTTTAGCTAGGATCGCGTTTAAAATTTCTTTCATACGCAAGATTTCCTTCGCCTGGATCTCTATATCCGTCGCCTGTCCTCGCGCGCCGCCTAAAGGCTGGTGGATCATGATGCGCGAATTTGGCAACGCATAACGCTTGCCCTGCGCGCCGCAGCTAAGCAAAAACGCGCCCATAGACGCCGCCTGACCTATACAGATCGTGCAGACGTCGGGCTTGATGTAGTTCATCGTATCGTAAATGCTAAATCCGCTCGTTATCACGCCGCCGGGGCTGTTTATATATAGATAGATATCCTTGTCCGGATCTTCGGCCTCTAAAAACAGCATCTGAGCCACGATCGCAGACGCCATGCCGTCCTCGATCTCACCGCTAAGCATTATTATGCGGTCTTTTAGCAGGCGCGAGTAGATGTCGTAGCTTCTCTCGCCCTTGCTCGTGCGCTCGATGACGTAGGGGATGTAGTAGCTCATTACTCCGCCTTTTTCTCTTTTTTATCGTTTTTCTCGCTCTTTAGCGCAAACATCTCGTTAAATAGCTTCTCCTCGATCATTGACATTTTGATCGCAGGTAAAATTCCTTGATTTTTATAGTTTTCAAGGTGCTGTTTCGGATCTACGCCCGAGCGGTACGCCTCAAAATACACCGTCTGGATCAGCTCTTGATCGCTGACTTTGATATCTCTGCGGCGCGCTAGCTCGTCTATTATAAACGTTAGCTTCACGCTTTTTACGGCGTCGTCGCGGTATGTCTCGCGCTGTTTAGTTAGAGCGTCTTTGTCCTCTCTAAATTTAGCCATCTGCTCAGGCGTAAAGCTGCTCCAAGCGCCGCGGAATTGCATATCCATCTCTTGCTCTACGATGTTTTTCGGTACGTCGAAGTTAAATTTAGCCACGATCGCGTCGGCAAATTTAGGCTTTAGCTCCTCGTTTACGTTTTTAGCGTGCTTCTCGGCTTTGATCTGTTCTTTTAGTCTCTCTTCGAACAGCTCGACGCTTACCTTTTCCTCGCCCGGCATGATGCGCTTTAGCGTCTCTTCGTCGATCTCTTCAGGTACTTTTTTACCTTGGATTTCGTGTAGTTTTACCTTAAACGTAGCGTCTTTGCCCGCAAGGTGAGCAGCGCCGTACTCGGCCGGAAATTTAACCTTCACGTCGCGTTCTTCGCCGACTTTTAGCCCGATCATACCGTCTTCAAATCCCGGTATAAACTGACCCGAGCCGATTTCTAGCAGGTAGTTTTCGGCTTTACCGCCCTCAAACGCGACGCCGTCTACGAAGCCCTCGAAGTCGAATTTTGCGAAATCGCCCTTTTCAAGCGCGGCTTTTTCCACTTTTTCTAGCGGAGCCATCATTTTTAAAATTTCGTTTTTTCTCTCGTCGATCTCTTTTTTCGTTACGCGCGGCGCGCTGACGCTCTCTATCAGCTCCTCGTAGCCGTCGATGTTTATAACCGGTTTAAACGAGATTTCGATCTCCGCGTCGATCTCGTTCTCGCCTCTGTCGAATTTCGTCACGATCGGCTCGCCGATAACCTCTTCAAATTTTCTATTTAGCTCTTTTAGACCTGCGTCTATCACGTCTTTTAGCGCGTCTTGCTCAGCATCGGCGGTTAGCTCTTTTTCGTAACGTTTTAGCACCACGTTCACAGGCACTTTGCCCGCTCTAAATCCGTCTATTTTCATATTTTTCGCAGCTTTTTTAGCAGCGTTTTCGAGTTTGGATTTTACGTCCGCGCTCGGTATTTTCGCACTTAGCGAAGCATTTACGGCGTCGATCGCCTTGGTTTTGATTTGCATTAAATTCCTTTAAAAAATAAAAATTTCCTAGAGTGTAGCAAAATTTTCCTTATTCATAGTATAAATTTAAGCGCGCAAAAGGCGAATTTAAGTAAAATCGTTTATCAAATTTACACAGGCGAAATGAATCAGGAACGCAAATGCAAGAAAATTTAAAAAATGAGAATTTAAAAAAAGAAAAGTTTGAAAGCTGCGTCGAGCAGATGCTAAATCTAGTCGGCGAAAACCCGCACAGAGAGGGGCTAGCTAAAACTCCCGAGCGCGTTTTTAAAGCTTACGAGTTTTTAACGAGCGGCTACTGGCAAGACCCAAAAGTCGTGCTAAACGACGCGTTGTTTGATAGCTCAAACAACGAAATGGTGCTCGTGCGCGATATCGAATTTTACAGCCTTTGCGAGCATCATTTGCTGCCGTTTTTCGGGCGCGTGCACGTAGCCTATATCCCAAATCACAAGGTCGTGGGCCTTAGCAAAATCCCGCGTATGGTAAATATCTTCGCCCGCCGCCTGCAGATCCAAGAGCAGCTCACCGAGCAGATCGCGCAGGCCGTGCAAGAGGTCATCAAGCCAAAAGGCGTGGGCGTCGTCATCGAGGCGCGCCACATGTGCGTGGAGATGCGAGGCGTGGGTAAGATCAACTCGACCACGACTACATCGGCGCTGCGAGGCTGTTTTTTAAATAGCAGCGAGACTAGACGCGAGTTTTTCTCCCTTATAAATTCGCACAAAGAAGTGAGATTTTAGTGAGCTTAGAGAGCCTAAAATCAAAACTGGGCGCAAATTTATCGCTCTCTAGCGTCTTTGGCGTGATCGAGCGAATTTCTGCCACGACGATAGAGATTTCGGGCCTTCGCCCTAGTATCGGCGATATCGTGCAAATTTGCGCTAAAGATAGGAGCAAAAGCGGGCTAGCGATGGTGACTGAAGTGCGGCAAAATACCGCGCTCATCTCGCCCTTTGGCTTTGTAGAGGGCTACAAAATCGGTGACTTCGTCTATCAAAGCGACCAAGGCATGAAAATCCCCGTGGGCGACGCTCTTTTAGGGCGCGTGGTGGATCCTTTTATGAATCCAAAAGACGGCAAAGGCGCGATCGCCGCCACCGAGTACGCTCCGATAATGCGCGCTCCGATCGATGCGATGAAACGCGGGCTGATAGATGAAATTTTTAGCGTCGGAGTTAAAAGCATAGACGGGCTGCTAACCTGCGGCAAAGGCCAAAAACTAGGCATTTTTGCAGGTTCTGGCGTAGGTAAAAGTACGCTAATGGGCATGATAGTAAAAAACTCGCAAGCTCCGATCAAGGTAGTCGCGCTTATCGGCGAGCGCGGCCGCGAGGTGCCGGAGTTTATAGAGAAAAATTTACGCGGCGACCTAAGCGGCACCGTCGTTATCGTAGCCACCAGCGACGATAGCCCGCTGATGCGAAAATACGGCGCCTTTTGCGCGATGAGCGTGGCTGAATACTTTAAAAACCAAGGCAAAGACGTGCTTTTTATCATGGATAGCGTGACCAGGTTTGCTATGGCGCAGCGAGAGATCGGGCTGGCACTGGGCGAACCGCCGACGTCCAAGGGCTACCCGCCCTCCGTGCTCACCCTACTACCGCAGCTGATGGAGCGTGCGGGCAAAGAGGAGGGCAAGGGTAGCATAACGGCCTTTTTTACGGTGCTTGTAGACGGCGACGATATGAGCGATCCCATAGCCGACCAGAGCCGCTCGATCCTAGACGGGCATATCGTGCTTAGCCGCGAGATGACGGACTTTGGCATCTATCCGCCTATAAACATCCTAAACTCCGCCTCGCGCGTGATGAGCGACATCGCGACCAAAGATCACAGAGCAAACGCCGCCAAGCTAAAGCGCCTCTACTCGCTTCTTAAAGAAAACGAAGTGTTGCTACGCATCGGCGCGTATCAAAAAGGCAGCGATAAAGAGCTAGACCTTGCTATCTCGAAAAAAGAATTTATAGATAACTTCCTAAAACAAGACGCTGAAGAGGGCTTTAGCTTCGAGCAGACGAAGGAGCTCTTAGGCGGGATAAATTAGCCTCAAATTTGCAAAAAAGGCAAAAATGAAAAAAATTTTAGCGATGTTACTTCTAGGCTTGCTCGGTCTTGAAGCTAAGATAATCGGGCAGGGCGAGCTAGCGGACTACGGGCTGGTTTTTGCGGACGGCAATGCCGTGGACAAAGACGGCAACATAAAAGCCGTAGGTAAAAATTTTATGGTCACGGGAACCTTTTCCGACGGTCTTTGCGTGGTTTTTATAGGCGAACAGACCTTTTTTATGGATAAAAACGGCAAAACTATCATTCCTCCGCGCTACGACGAGGCAAGGCATTTTTCCGAGGGGCTAGCCTCGGTGCGTATCGCCGATAAATGGAGCGTGATAGACAAAAGCGGCGCTACCGTTTCAAAGCTAAATTTGGGCCGCCCGGTAACTTTTAAGGAAGGCTTGGCGCCCGTAAAATTTAACGGACTCTACGGCTTTGTGAACAAGGACGCAGACATCGTTATAGAGCCTAAATTTGAATTAGCGTCGCTTTTTAGCGAAGGGCTAGCGGCCGTAAAATCTGGCGGCAAATGGGGTTTTATAGACAAAAGCGGAAAGTTTGCGATAGAACCGCGTTTCGACGAAGTAAATCACTTTAAAGAAGAACGCGCCGTAGTGAGGGTCGGCGAGCTGTGGGGCGTTATAGATAAAAGCGGTAAATTTGTCCTTGAGCCGCAAAAATTCGACTATATATTTGACGAGTTTTACGGCGGAATGTTAAATTTCAGCGTAAATAGAAAAAGCGGTTGCCTAGACGTAGACGGCAAGGTCGCCATAGAACCGAAATTTAACGACGTATCTGTTTTTGAGGGTAACGCGACGGCCGCTAGCGTAGACTACAAACACGTGTTTATCGACAAAAAGGGCCGAATTTTGCCTATTTCTTACTATTTTGAGATAGAAGATTGAGCTAAATTGCGCAAAGGATGAAATTGCCGCGCGGCGAGATTTTGCGGGGCGGCAAATTTAAATCGGCGCAAAAAGCAAGTAAAATCGGCGCGCCGACTAAATGCCTAAACGATAGGCGAAACGGCTATTTTAAGTAAATTTAGGGCGGATTCGCACGAGAGTTTGCGAATTTAACAAAAACCAAATAAAACGGAAAAAGAATGCGAAATTTAATGAAAGCCGTGCTTGCAAGCGCGCTAATACTTAGCGGCTGCGCGAGCGGTAAAAACTACGCAAATCCGCGTCTAGCGCAGCTAAAAGGGCAACATATCCTAACCCTCGTAGACCGCGCGGATTTTGCCGACGTTTGCGTGCGAGGGGACGGAACTAAGGTTTATTATTTGCAAAATAGCGCAAAAAGCGGCGAGCCGGGGCGGGCTTGCGATGAGACGGCGCCTGGCAAACTAAGCGCGGCGTTTTTCGTCACCGACGAGGACGGCGTCATAACGGGCTACGACGAGATAGGGGGCGAGCCCGTAGCTAACTACGAGCCGATGTTTGCGGATCTGTTTAGCCCGCTAAAGGACGAGCGGTGAGACTCGCGCTTTGGCTAACGATACTTGCGGTAAATCTCGTCTCGGGCGAGCTTTTTGACGCCGTTAAAAGCGAGTATCTAAGGCTTTTTAACGAACAAAACTACGGCGCCGCGCTAGAAATCGCTTTGCAAGCCGCAGAGGGCGCGGACGCGCAGGCGCAGCTAGAGGCGGGCTACGTTTACGAGACGATTTACGGGGACTACGTTCGCGCGGTGCGCTACTACAAGCTCTCCGCAAGCGGCGGTGAACCGCAAGCGGCGCTAAATTTGGGCTATTTATTTTTGCGGATGAGCGATTATTCGCGCGCGCTAGGCTATATCGGCGAGGCTTTGGGGCGGCAGGAGGCGCTTGGCAGCGAGCATGCGGCGGACGGGTATTATCGCCGCGGCATGGTTAGGCTAGATCCGCGCAGAGGCAAGCTTCACGACCCAAAGGCTGCTGCTGCGGACTTTGCTAACGCCGCGCGTCTAGGCGGAGCGGACGGGACGTTTATGCTGGGCGTTTGCTACGGCCTTGGCGTAGGCGTGAGCGCGGACGAGCAAAAAAGCGACGAACTCGTAGAACGAGCCGCCAGTCTAGGCAGCGAGGATGCGCGCAAGGTTTTAAGCGGCTTTGCTAACATTGCGGACTTTGTTTTTAAATAGCCCTTTGCGGCGTTTTGCCGCGGCGAGGGCGACTTTGATTTGAGGTTAAATTTAGCGGCAAAGGCTTGCTGAAACTAGGTAAGCACCCGCAAAAAAATCGGCGCAAGAGTTTAGCTCGTTTACAAAAAACGGACGAAACCGCAACCATTTTAAGATGCGCGTCCGGTTTTAAAGGCTAAATTTAGGGCGTGAGGCATGCCGGTAAATTTAGCTATTTTTGCGCGAACAAGCGCAATACAAGGAGAAAATTTGAGCAGAAATTATGACGAAAATCCGCTGATTTTACAGGATGATTTTTACCGCATCTCGGTTGGCTGCGCCTTCTTGCTTATTATTAACCTTTCTATGATATTTTTGATATTTTTTAGCGGCATGGTAGACTGGCAAAGCGGCTCATTTTGGGAGATTTTTAGGGCAGAGGCGATGCGAGACGGCAGATTTGTTTCGATGTTTATAGCCGGTATTTTTATGAATATTTTAGCCGCCGCCGACCTAATCAAAAAGCTCAAAAATCCCTCGCTCGTTTACCTTTACGAGGATAAAATTTTCCAAACCAAAAAGGGAGTAACGATAAATTTGGCAGATATCGCCCAAATGCGAAAATCGCCCTATCAAATTTTAGGAGCGATACCGAAAAACCCGCTTTCCGCAATAGTGATCCCGTTTATGTTCGTTTTGGCCGCATTTATTTTTTATGCGCTGATTTTTTTCGCAAGATGCGTACTTAGAGCCTTTGATAAGGACGTAAATTTAAGCTACTTTTGCAACCTTGCCGTATTTAGCGAGACTGACGTTATAAATATTTATTTCATCTCAAAATCAGACTACGCAGCGGTGCTGGAGTATTTTAGGGCAAAACTGGGCGCTGATATCTCGGATGCGCCATGGACGATTAAATTTTACGACGCCAGAAACCTCCAACGAGTTTAAATTCGGCGGCCGCTTTCGTGTTTGCCTTGCATTAAATTTACCGAGCAAGGATACGCATTTATCCCGGATCGCCGTAAAATTTACATCGTGAAGGCGCGGATTTTTGCGAGCCGAGATTTCACTGCCTTGGCCTCAAGTCTGCGGCGCGAGTTTTGATTTACTGCGTGCGGTTGTCAAGTTTCTCGGTTTCATTTCTGCAAATTTCATTAACCTGCTCGCCTTCGCTATTTTGCAAGATAACCTCGTAGTCCGTGATTTCGCGACCTTTGTTATAACCCTTGATATATCTAAATCTCGATAAAACTATTTTAAAAGATTTTACGTCGTCTAAAGCGTATTTATCGCCGATTTTGACATAATCAAAATTTTTGCTAGTAAGCGTATGAAAATCGCTAAATTTTTGCTTTAAATTTAGCGTATAAATTTTCGTGAGCGGCGCATTGTTATCGCAGCTATCAAATTCGTTTTCATCGAAGGCGAGCGCGAGGCAAATTTCATCTCCACAGATAACCTTGATATCCTTGGCGCGTCTGTTTATACGTATGGTTTGTCTCCATCCCTCGCCTTTGATCTCAAAGATATTGCGAGCGAGCTTTTTAGCTATTTTATCTCCGCTATAGCCTCTGGCTTCGGGCTCATCAGCCCAATCAAGTGGGGAGTAGTTCTGTTTTTGTGGAAAATCCGCAAGCGGAATTTGAAGCTCGCTTATAGCGTTTAAATTTTCCTCGGTGCCTTGCGGAGCCGCAAAAGAGGTGCCGGGCTGAGAGTGCAAATCAAACGTACCTATAAATTTTCTTATAACTTTATGCGCGGTTTGAGAAAATATCTTGGCTTCATTCTCAAAAAGCGAAATATCATAGATGCCGTAGCTATAATATTTAAGCTTTTTACCCACCCAATCCTCATTCGGCGAGCGGTTAATTTCGTAATATCCGTAGTAGCGCTCCGGCATATCTTTTTGTAACAAAAAGTCGTTGCTGTATTTATATCTAAGCCAGACTCCAAATTCATCTTTAATATATAAATAGTAGAATTCCGCACCTTTGGCAAAATAGCTTTCACCTAGAAAAAATACCGGCCTTTTTTCAATTCTCTCTCAAACCGCTTATTTATGTAATCGCATGCCGGATCTCCGCTTAATTCGGGATCACAACCCAAAGGCGGATCAAATAACCACCACAATATAAACCACAATACTGCATACACGGCAATAACGCCGCCTAAAACGCAAAGAGCTTTTTTAAAAAATTTCATGCTAGTATTCTACTCCATTTTACCTGAAAAACTCTAAACTGCCGGTCTCGCCCTTTTTCACCGTACTAAATTCGGGCTTATTTTGATAAATTTAACCCAAAATGCGAAAATTTTAATTTTTAAATTTTCTAAAATCTTAAGAAATCAAACTAAGTTTAGGATAAATTTTATCTTTTTATATCAAATTTGACTGAAAGACCGACGTTTTGCTCATTTGATAAGGAATTTCAATATATA
>CAUSIL010000008.1:0-20247 GCA_963531395.1 uncultured Campylobacter sp. | reverse complement strand
GCCGACGGTGCCTGCTAAAAATTCGCTCGTGTTTTTTTCATCTTTAAAAAACTCGCAGCTAAGCAGGATGTGGATAGCGATGGAAAATTTTTGTCCTATTTGCATAATTAGCCTTGGTTTAAATTTAAAAGCCGCGCGTCCTTTTTGCGCGGCGTTATTTTAGCTAAATTACGCAAAATTTTAAGCTCAAGCTCTCTCGCCTACTGCGGTAAAGCGCTTTTGCACGAAAGTGCCGTTTTTTAGCTCGTCTATGACCGCGAGCGCGAGGTCTGCGTAGCTGATGTAGCTCTCGTTTTTGGAGTTTAGGATTAGATTATCGCCGCCAAGGACGTATTTGCCCGTGCGAGCACCGTTTGCGTCGTAGTCTCCGGCAGGCGAGACGTATGTCCAGAGCACATCACTTCTGCCTTTTAGCTCGGAAAACGACTCCGCCGTAGCCTTTGCGACGCCCATGTACTCGGCGGGGAAGCTTGGCGTATCCATAACCATCGTCTGTTTGTCATCCACGTATAGCGTACCCGCGCCGCCGATCACTAGTAGCCTTGTTTTCGTACCACTAAGCGCGTCTGCAAGGTGTTTTGCTACCTTTTTATGAAGCCCAAATGTTTCGGGCGTCCATGTCGCAAATGCGCTGATAACGGAGTCAAAGCCAGCTAGATCGGCTTTGCTAAGCTCAAAAACGTCTTTATAGACCACCTTTACCGCGTCGTTTTTGTACTCTTTGTTTCGCACGATAGCCGTTACGTCATGCCCTTGTTTTAGGGCTTCTTGCACCAAATTTGAACCTGATTTTCCGTTTGCTCCGATGATTGCTACTTTCATTGTTTCTCATTTAAATTTGATTTGTTTTTATTGCCGCTTAAATTTACAGCCAGCTAGGCTTTACATCGTCGTTTATCACGCCATCGCCGTTAGTGTACTGCTCCAGGCTTCCGCGTTTAGTCTGGATACAGATAAATTTCATCCCTTGCGCGCCCGCTTTGAAACATCTCTTGCCCGCCGGATCGATGCGGATCGCGTCGCCCTCACCGACCGCCTTTTGCTCGCCGTCGATAAAGAGCGTGCCGCCGCCTTTTAGCACCAAATAAAGCTCCTCGTTTTGCTTATGCGAATGCACGAAAGGTACGCTCGCGTTTGCGGGAAGCTCGTTGATAGAGAGCTCACAGCCGCTTAAATTTAGAGCTTCTCTTAGCTCAACTCTCGGTTCATTTTTCGTTGAAACGATCTTGTAGTTTGACATCTTTTTCTCCTTGTAATTTTTTGTTGTAATATTATAACTTACAACTGATGAGCGAAGTATACTCAAATTTTGTTGTAATGTCAAGAGTTACAATAAAAATTTTCAAAAAAATTTGACGCGAAATTTAAAATCAGCTAAAATCCGCACGATTTTAACCGAAGGAGATTTATGCAAAATAGCGCATTTAAGACGTTTGCGATCAGTCTTGACGACGCGCCGAGGCTAGTGGAAGAGTTTAGCAAATTAAAAGACATAGGCAAGCGCGTAAACGTCGAGTTAGAGGGAGATTTTGCTAAAATTTAAGCGCTTTTTTGGGGTATAATGTACCTAAAATTTGCCGAAAAACGAGGTCAATATGCACGAAAATCACGCCCATTGCGCGCATTCGCACACGTCAAACAAGGTCGTTTTGAGAAATTCCTTCCTTATAATATCCGCTTTTATGCTGGTTGAGGTCGCGGGCGGCTTGGCGACGAACTCGCTCGCCCTGCTCTCGGACGCCGGGCACATGCTATCAGACGCAGCGGCGCTCGGGCTTTCGCTGCTTGCGTTTAAATTCGGCGAACGCAAAGGCAATCTGCAAAAGACCTTCGGCTACAGGCGGATCGAAATTTTAACCGCGACGATAAACGCGCTAGCCCTCGTCGCGATCGCCGTTTTGATCGTCATCGAGGCGGCCAGGCGCCTGAAAAACCCGCCCGAAGTAGCCACCGCGGGCATGCTCGCTATCAGCACGCTGGGTCTTGCCGTAAACATCGTCGTGGCGCTATATATGCTGCGCGGCGGCGACGTGAGAGAAAACGTCAATATGCGCGGCGCCTACCTACACGTGCTGGGCGATGCCCTGGGCTCGGTGGGCGCGATCACGGCGGCACTACTGATGATGTGCTTTGGCTGGGGCTGGGCGGACGCGGCGGCTAGCGTGCTCGTGGCCGCGCTCATCGTAAAAAGCGGCTGGGGCGTGCTAAAAGACAGCCTAAACATCCTGATGGAGGGCTCGCCAAAGGGCGTGTGCCTGGACGGGCTCGTCGCGCAGATCAGGGGCGTGGACGGCGTGCTTTCGGTGCACGACCTGCACGTCTGGAGCATCACGAGCGGCGCAAACGCGCTCACGGCTCACATCGTAGTTAGCGGCGAGCTGAGCGTGCGCGAGGCGGAGCGGATCTTGCGCAAAATATCGCACGAAATGGAGCATCTGGGCATCACGCACACGACGCTACAGCTTGAGAGCAGCGATAACGAATGCGCTAACGAGCTCATCTGCGAAGTAAAGTCAAACGATGCGGGCGGACATTTGGGGCATAGTCATTAAAATTTGAACGTAAATTTAGACCGCAACGGAGTTTAAATTTGGCAAATTTGCCAGCTAGAAAACGAGCTAAATTTATCAAATTAAACTCGCTTCCATCTAGTAAAATTTGAAGCTAAAAATTAACAGCCTCAAATTTTTAGCAAGCGGCGCGTTTTGTTAAATTTACGAGCCCGATTCCCCGCCGCAAAGCCGCCCTCTGCCCGTCAAATTTGAGCCTGCCAACTTAATAAAACATAAATTTACTCTACTTTAACGAAAATTTTTATACAATCGCCCAAAATTTAACTAGGGATTTCATGAAAAACATCAGAAATTTTAGCATCATCGCTCATATCGACCACGGCAAATCTACGCTCGCAGACCGCCTGATCCAAGAGTGCGGCGCCGTCAGCGACCGCGAGATGAGTAGCCAAATCATGGATACGATGGACATCGAAAAAGAGCGCGGCATCACGATCAAGGCTCAGTCCGTACGCCTAAACTACGCGCTTGACGGGCAAAATTACGTCCTAAATTTGATCGACACTCCGGGCCACGTGGATTTTAGCTACGAGGTGAGCCGCTCGCTAGCCAGCTGCGAGGGCGCGCTGCTCGTGGTGGACGCTTCTCAGGGCGTAGAGGCGCAAACCATCGCAAACGTCTATATCGCGCTAGAAAACAACCTCGAAATCATCCCCGTTATCAACAAAATCGACCTCCCCGCAGCCGATCCTGAGCGCGTAAAAAACGAGATCGAGCACGTTATAGGGCTTGATTGCAGCGGAGCGATCGAGGTCAGCGCAAAAACGGGTATCGGCATCAAAGAGCTGCTAGAAGCAATCATCACGCGCATCCCTGCTCCCGGCGGCGAGGCGGAAAAACCGCTAAAAACTCTCATCTACGACAGCTGGTTTGACAACTACCTAGGCGCTTTGGCGCTCGTGCGGGTCTACGACGGCGAGCTAAAGAAAAACGACGAAATCCTAGTCATGGGCACGGGCAAAAAACACATCGTGCTAGACCTCATGTATCCAAACCCCATCGCGCCGATAAAAACGGCAAATTTGAGCGCGGGCGAGGTCGGCATCGTGGTGCTCGGGCTAAAAAACGTGAGCGACGTGCAGGTAGGCGATACAATCACGCTAGCTCGTAATCCCGTAAAAGAGCCCGTCGGCGGCTTTGAGCGGGCTAAGCCATTCGTTTTTGCGGGACTTTATCCGATCGAAACGGATAAATTTGAGGATCTGCGCGACGCTCTGGATAAACTCAAGCTAAACGACAGCTCCATTAGCTACGAGCCCGAGACCTCGGTCGCACTTGGGTTTGGTTTTCGCGTCGGATTTTTGGGGCTACTGCATATGGAGGTTATCAAGGAGCGTTTGGAGCGCGAATTTGACCTCGATCTCATCGCCACGGCTCCGACCGTAACCTACGAAGTCGTGCAAACCGACGGTCAAATTTTACGTATCCAAAACCCGAGCCAGCTCCCGCCGGTCAATAAAATCGAGCATATCAAAGAGCCCTACGTCAAAGCCACGATCATCACGCCAAGCGAGTTTTTGGGCAACATCATCACGCTGCTAAACAACCGCCGCGCCGTGCAGACCAAGATGGACTACATCACGCCAGAGCGCGTGCTGCTCGAGTACGACATCCCGATGAACGAGATCGTGATGGACTTTTACGACAAGCTAAAATCGAGCACCAAAGGCTACGCGAGCTTTGATTATGAACCTAGCGACTACCGCGCGGGCGACCTAGTCAAGCTTGATATCAAGGTCGCGGGCGAGACCGTGGACGCGCTCTCCATCATCGTGCCCGAAAGCAAAGCCCAGTCCAAAGGGCGCGACTTCGTAAAAGCCATGAAAGAGATCGTGCCGCGCCAGCTCTTTGAGGTGGCTATTCAAGCCAGCATCGGCAACAAAGTCATCGCGCGCGAAACGGTAAAATCTATGGGCAAAAACGTAACCGCCAAGTGCTACGGCGGCGATATCACGCGTAAGCGCAAGCTACTCGAAAAGCAAAAAGAGGGTAAAAAGCGCATGAAAGCCATCGGCAAGGTAAATTTGCCGCAAGAGGCGTTTTTAAGCGTTTTAAAAATAGACTAGCGGCGTCTTGCGAGCGTTTTGCGGAGCTTTTCGCTACGCTCGCGGCCGCTTTTTATTATCTTGCGGTCAAATTTGAGCCCAAATTTACAAATTTGACGCGGCAAGACCCGCACCGCAAAAATGCTAAATTTGACGCTATATCCGCTTTAAAAATCTCAAAAATCAAACTTAATAAAATTTATACAAATTTCCAATTTCTCCCAAATTTTACGCAAATTTGGAATTTCATCTCAAATTTGGATAGAATTTTGCTTGCACGATATAAAATTTACGAAAGGACTTTTATGAAAAATTTTATACTTTTATTTGCGGCGTTCCTTTTTACGGGATGTTTCGGGCTGTTCGAGAGCTCGCCGGAGGTCGCTCAAACCGAGGGCGGCAACGCCAAAGGCTACAAAGAAGTGATGCGTATCAAAGCAGACTGCTCCTCATGCGCTAGCGGCGGTCAGGATATCAAGATAAACGGTACGGACTACACAGGCGACGTCGCGATAAAGTGCTGCATCGCTCAAAGCAGGATCGACACGGGTGCGGCTATCAAAAAAGTCTATATCCACAAAATAGCCGACGAAAGAGCAGCGGATAGCGGCATAAAATTTATCTCCAAAAACGGTGCGAAAATGCTCTATCCAAAAGAGCGTCTTGAGAGGCTTTTTCATCTTTTCTTACAAGACGAGCTACTAAACCGCGGCATCATGGTCGTGGATAGCCAGACCTCTCCGTACACGTACCGCGTGGATTTTGCGTTTACCGACTACGCAGCATCTTATAGCGAGCCGTCGCAGTATCTAAGCGCGGCGATGAAAGGCAAACTAGGCGTCAAAAACATAAACAAAACCCGCGTGCTAAATATCTCCACCAGACAAGACGTGCGCAAGCTCGAGGCCGAGGATACGCAGGACTTTAATCTCTACGTCTACCTTTTGGTTAAACAAGCCGCCAACAAAGCCGCCGAAGAAATCTCGAAACTATAAAGGAAAAATATGAAAAATTTAGCTTTTTTCGCCCTTGCCGCCGCGCTTTTTGCCGCAGGCATGAGCGGATGTTCGCAGCGCAGCTCGGTGTTAAATTTAACCCCGTATCAATCAACCTCAAATCAGATGGGCTACCAAAAAAATATCCGTATAAATAGCGTCGAGGATGCCCGCGCCAACAAAAGCATCGTCGCCACGATCACCGGCAGCAACGGCAACGTCAAAGAGTACGTCACGCTGCAAAACAGCATCGAGAGCTGGCTACAAGACGGCCTTAGTACCGAGCTAAAGCGCCTGGGCGCAAATTTGAGCGACTTTGGCGATATCGTCGTGGACGTGAAGATCATTGAGCTTAAAGCAAATCTAAGCGGCTACTCCACCGACAACCTAAAAGGCTCGGCAAAGCTTGCGATAACGGTGCATAGAGGCGATCAGACTATCACCAAAAATGTCTCGCAAGAGCAGACTAAATTTGCCCCGATCCACACGAGCGGTGCGTTTAAGAGCTTTTTTGACGAGCTACTACAAGACATCGTAAAACGCGCGGCGATCCAGATCCTAAAAAGCTAATGAGATGCGCTAACTGCGGGCATCTGAGCCTAGCCGTGATCTGTAAAATTTGTAAAGATCACCTGCTCTCCTCGCCCGCAAGGACGCGCGTTTTGGACGGCGATTTTAAAATTTACAGCTTTTTTGATTACTCCGAGATTAAAAATTTACTCCACTCAAAGCACCTATTTCACGGCTCTTTCGTTTATGGCGCACTCGCAAATTTGAGTTTTAAAATTTTTGCTAGCAAATTTAGCTTCGGCTCGCCCGTAAACGCCGTACCGATCGACGATAGAGCGGCTTGCAATTACTCGCATACGGCCATCTTGGCTCGCGCGTTAAAAAGTGCCGAAATCCGTCCGCTTTACGCCTGTTTGCACGCGGGTTCAAACGTCAGCTATCACGGCAAAGACCTAGCCTTTCGCCTAAAAAATCCGAGAAATTTTAAGCTCTTAAAAACGCCTAAATTTCCCGTTATCTTGATAGATGATATCGTGACTACCGGCACGACGATAGATGAAGCCAGACGGACGCTGCAAAAAGCAGGCTGCGAGGTACTTTTTGCGTTGACGCTTGCGGATGCGAGGTATTAAATTAAATTTTAATCAAATTTAAGCTAGAATCAGGCAGTAAATTTTAAGGATAAAAATGGAAGAAAATCTACTCAATCAAAATCAAGACATCCAAGCCGTCGATATCGAAGAGTCGATAAAAACGAGCTACCTCGACTACTCGATGAGCGTCATCGTCGGTCGCGCCCTGCCTGACGCTAGAGACGGCCTAAAGCCCGTTCATAGACGCATCCTATACGCGATGAACAACCTCGGGGTCGGCAGCCGCAGCCCGTATATGAAGTCTGCTCGTATCGTGGGCGACGTCATCGGTAAGTACCACCCCCACGGCGATACGGCCGTTTACGATGCGCTCGTGCGTATGGCTCAGAAATTTTCCATGCGCTATCCGGCGGTCGACGGCCAAGGCAACTTCGGCTCCATCGACGGCGACGGCGCGGCTGCGATGCGTTATACCGAAGCTAGGATGACGAATCTCACCGAAGAAATCTTACGCGATATCGAAAAAGACACGGTTGATTTTATCCCAAACTACGACGACAGAGAGACTGAGCCAGACGTCCTACCTAGCCGCGTACCAAATTTGCTGCTAAACGGCTCTAGCGGTATAGCAGTCGGTATGGCGACGAATATCCCGCCGCACAGCCTTGACGAGCTAATCGACGGGCTTTTGCTCGTGCTTGAAAATAAAAACGCGACGCTAGAAGAGGTGATGCAGTACATAAAAGGGCCGGATTTCCCGACTGGCGGGATAATATTTGGCAAAAAAGGCATCATCGAGGCCTACCGCACGGGACGCGGCCGCGTGAAACTACGCGCCAAAACCCACATCGAAAAAAAGCCGAACAAGGACGTCATCGTCGTAGACGAGCTGCCGTATCAGACGAACAAAGCCCGCCTCATCGAGCAGATCGCCGAGCTGGTTAAAGAAAAACAAATAGAAGGTATCAGCGAAGTACGCGACGAGTCCGATAAGGACGGTATCCGCGTCGTCATCGAGCTAAAACGCGACGCGATGAGCGACATCGTGCTAAACAATCTCTTTAAATCCACGACGATGGAAAGCACGTTTGGCGTCATAATGCTTGCGATAAACAACAAAGAGCCGAAGGTATTTAACCTAATCGAGCTTTTGAAGCTATTTTTAAATCACAGAAAAACCGTCATCATCCGCCGCACGATATTTGACCTAGAAAAAGCCCGCGCTAGAGCGCATATTTTAGAGGGCTTAAAGATCGCGCTAGATAATATCGACGAGGTGATCGAGCTCATCAAAAATAGCGCCGACACGCCGAGCGCTCGCGAGGGTTTGGTGGCAAAATTCGGCCTTAGCGAGCTACAAGCAAACGCCATCCTAGATATGAGGCTAAGCAAGCTAACGGGTCTTGAGCGCGAGAAACTAGAGGCCGAGCTAGCAGAGCTGATGGCTGAGATCGCGCGCCTTGATGAAATTTTAAAGAGCGAAACCTTGCTGGAAAAATTAATCAAAGACGAGCTGCTTGAGATAAAAAATAAATTTAAAGTGCCGCGCATCACCGAGATCGTGGATGATTACGACGATATCGACATCGAGGACCTCATCCCTAATGAAAACATGGTCGTAACCATCACGCACCGAGGCTACATCAAGCGCGTACCGAGCAAGCAGTACGAGAAGCAAAAACGCGGCGGCAAGGGCAAGGTCGCGGTAACTACGTACGACGACGACTTCATCGAGAGCTTCTTTACGAGCAACACCCACGATACGCTGATGTTCGTGACCGACCGCGGACAGCTCTACTGGCTCAAAGTCTATAAGATCCCTGAAGGAAGCCGCACCGCAAAAGGCAAAGCGGTAGTAAATCTCATCCAGCTACAGCCTGACGAAAAGATCAAGGCGATCATCCCGACGACTGATTTTGCCCAGAGTAAATCGCTCGCGTTTTTCACTAAAAACGGTATAGTAAAACGTACAAATTTGAGCGAATTTAAGAACATCCGCTCTATCGGCGTGCGCGCTATCAGCCTAGACGAGAACGACGAGCTAGTAACGGCTCTCATCGTAGAAGGCGAGGAAGAGCCGATAAATCTAATCGACGAGCTTGGCGTAGAGACCGAGATAAACGAGATAGAGGCGATAGAAGCTCAGATCGACGAAGAAAATAGTGAGGAAAACGACGAGAACGCGGCTGAAGGAAGCGACGACGGCGAAAAGATGCTATTTATCGTAACCAAAAAGGGAATGTGCCTCAAATTTAAACTCGGCAAAGTCCGCCAGATGGGTAGAACGGCTCGCGGCGTGACGGGTATTAAATTTAAAGAAGCGGGCGACGAGGTCGTAGGCGCAGCCGTCATCGAAAACAACGAACAAGAAGTACTAAGCATATCTCAAAAAGGTATCGGCAAGCGCACCACCGCAGACGAATACCGCCTAACAAATCGCGGCGGCAAGGGCGTGATCTGCATGAAGCTAACAAATCGCACCGGCGATCTAATCGGCGTCGTAATGGTCGATGACGAACAAGATCTGATGGCCCTAACCTCAAGCGGCAAGATGATACGCGTCGATATGCAAAGCATCCGCAAAGCAGGCCGAAACACCAGCGGCGTCATCGTAGTAAACGTAGACGGCGACGATGTGGTTAGCATCGCTAAATGCCCTAAAGCCGAGGAAGACGGCGAAGATTTAGGCGAAGAGACGCTAGAAAATTTAGAATGAATTTAGTACTTTTGGAATACAATTTGCTAGTAGATTTATAAATGAAGAAAAAACTAAATTTAAAGGTTCAAGAATGAAAAAAATTACATTCTCGGTTTTAGGCGCGGTAGCCTTTTTGACAAGCGGTTGTTCCTTTAACAACCCTTTTTCCTCCGACGACGCCACGTCGGCAAAACAAGATATCGTCATACAAAAGGTCGATAAAGAAGATATCAGAAACGTGATGAAGCAAGAAAAAATGATATATGATATCGAACCGGTCGATGCGGTATTCGGTGCAGTTGGCGAGGGTATCGCTCCGACCAACGTCGTTTCGCAAGCGCAGTCACTAGCTCTAGCCAAGCGCGCAGCCATCGCGGATGCGCATAGACAACTAGCCGAGAAACTCTACGGCGTCAAGATAAACTCCAAAGATACGGTTAGAGACGCGATGCTTAGAGACTCCACCATCACGTCACAGGTAGCAGGCCTCATCAAAAACGCTTCCATCGTCGAGCACGACTTTAAAGACGGGCTTTATCGCGTTAGAATGGAAATGAAAATAGACCAAAACAAGTGGCAAGAAATTTTTGCTTATTGATTGCCGCTACGGCGCTTCTCTACGGCTCGGAGGAGTTTATCCTCTGGGCCAAAATCTCTACTAAAAATCACACCGTAGTTTATGACGATATCGCGCTTTCAAAGGCAATGGTTCTAAGCGGGCTAGAGTATGAGTACCTATGCGAAATAGGCGCTTCCAAGCAGCCCGCTCAAAGCTCGCTAGAGTTTTTAAATTTACACAAAAACGAGCTTTTCGAGTGCTTTTTGCCTTATAAATTTAAAGTCGAAGATCGCTTCGTCCAACGCAACAAAAATATAAACTCCGCAACTGATCTTACGCTATTTCCCGTACGTTTTACTGTAAAATTTAAGCCAAATTCAGCTATCATTAGCGTTTTTAAAAACAAAAAGTAAAGAGAGTAAAAATGAACATAGTGATAGTAGAAGACGACATCAATATGCGCAAGTCCCTTGAAATCGCGCTTGGCGAATACGACGATCTAAAAATCAAAAGTTATAAAAGCGCGGTCGAGGCTCTCAAAAAAATGGACGAAAATACCGATTTAATTATTACGGATATCAATATGCCTCAAATGGACGGGCTGGAGTTCATCAAGCGCCTGGAAGGCAAATTTGACGTCATCATCATAACCGGCAACGCCTCGCTAAACAAAGCCATAGAGAGTATGCGTCTTGGCGTAAAGGATTTTTTAACCAAGCCTTTTGACGTGCAGATGCTTTACGAGGCGATTAAAAGAGTAGAGTTTTTAAAACAAAAAGCTCCGAATATTCACGTAAATTTAACCGAGGAGCGCACGAGCTCCAGCGTAGATTCTAGCGATTTTGCCGCCAGCTCGCCCGCGCTTGAGTACGCCCTAAATTTAAGCAAGCGCGTCGCAAAAACGGACGCTTCGGTGATGCTGATGGGCGAAAGCGGCGTGGGCAAGGAGCTGTTTGCTAAATTTATCCACAAAAACTCGCCGCGCAAAGACGGGCCGTTTATCGCGATAAACATGGCTGCGATCCCAGAAAATTTGATAGAAAGCGAGCTTTTTGGCTTTGAAAAGGGCGCATTTACCGACGCTTCGGCGATGAAAAAGGGGCAGTTTGAGCTAGCCGACGGCGGTACGTTATTTTTAGACGAGATTGGCGAGATGCCTATAAATTTGCAGCCAAAGCTCCTGCGCGCGATCCAGGAGCGTGAGATAACGCGCCTTGGCGCGACAAAAAGCATCAAAATCGACGTCCGTATCGTTTCAGCGACCAATGCCGACCTGCCCGAACTCATACAAAGCGGTAAATTTAGAGAAGACCTGTTTTACCGCCTAAACACCGTTCCTGTCGCCATCCCGCCGCTAAGAGAGCGCAAAGAGGAGATCTTGCCTATCGCGGAGCGTTTTTTAGAGCAAAGCTGCGGCGAATTCGGCCTTGGGGCGAAACATTTTTCCGAGGCTGCCGTTAAAGAGCTTCAAAAATACGATTTTCCGGGTAATATCCGCGAGCTAATCTCCGTCGTGCAGCGAGCGGCGATCCTAAGCGAAAGCGAGGAGATACAACCAGGCGATCTTTTTTTGCAGGCTCGCAGCAGAAAGTAGCTTAAATTTAAGCTTCACGCGAGTAAAATAAGCAAGATTTTAGCTTAGATTTTAAATTTAGCCGGGCCGAGACGGCGATGCTGAAAATACGGCACGGTTTTGCAAAATTGAGCCGACGAGAAGTAAAATTTGAGTTAAATTTAATGGGTAAAAACGGTCGCGGATAACTTTCTGCTAAAAACCCAAATTTAGTCCACGAAACGAGTTTGGTCTTAAACGCGCAACGCAACAGCAAGACAGCTCGCCGTCTAAGAAACAAACAAAAATTTAGTCCGCAAAGTCGGACAAGTCTTTTCGCATCGCATCCGCTTGCGACGAGACTACGCTACGAGGAGTACGGGATCCAACCGATGGGGTTGGTCGCAGGGCGGCTTTGCCGACCGAGATGTAAAAAGAAGTAAAAACAAAGGAGTCAAAATGAGAAAATTTAACGTTGCCGTCGTGGGCGCGACGGGCGCAGTCGGCGAGGAGCTTTTCCGCGTTATGGAGGAGGTGGATTTCCCGGTCGGCGAGCTACTACCGCTAGCAAGCGCTAAAAGCGCGGGCACCCAAATAGAGTTTAAGGGCAAAAACTACAAAGTCGTGGAGCTCACCGAGACAGTTTTTGACGAGCACGAGATCGACATAGCGTTTTTTAGCGCGGGCGGATCGGTATCCGAAAAATACGCCAAATTCGCAGCCGCTAGCGGAGCCGTCGTGATTGATAACACCAGCCACTTTAGGATGGACGCGGACGTGCCGCTAGTCGTACCGGAGTGCAACCCGCAGGACATCGCGCAGTGGAAAAACTGCGGTATCATCGCTAATCCAAACTGCTCGACCATCCAAATGGCGCAAATTTTAAAACCGCTAGACGACGCGTACGGTATCAACCGCGTGGACGTAGCGACCTATCAGGCGGCTTCGGGTGCGGGTAAAGAGGGCATGGAGGAGCTAGTCGTACAGCTGCAAAAGTTTTTCGAGTTTAAGCTTGATGAGTGCGAGCCAAAAGTCTTTACCCACCAGCTAGCCTTTAACGTCATCCCGCACATCGACGTGTTTTTGGACAACGACTACACGAAGGAAGAGATGAAAATGGTCAACGAGACCCAAAAAATCCTCCACAAAAGTATGGAAATTAGCGCAACCTGCGTGCGCGTGCCGGTGCTTCGCAGCCACTCAGAGGCTATCACGATTCATTTTGATAGAGACGTGGATGCCGCAGCCGCTCGCGAAGTCCTGCGCAAAGCGCCTAGCATAGTGGTCGTGGACGAGCCAGCCGCGAAGAAATACCCGATGCCAAGCATTTCAAGCGACACCAACGAAACCTACGTCGGACGCATCAGAGCGGATAACTACCGCAAAAACATCCTTCATCTGTGGTGCAGCGCCGATCAGATCCGCGTAGGAGCAGCGACCAATGCCGTAAGAATCGCGCAAAAATGGATAGAAATGCAGGAATAATCGCCTGCGTTTTGTTTTAAAATTGCCGAATTTTTTAGAATTTGGCAAATTTTATCTGGCCCGGTCGCAAAAATACGCACAGCGCGCCCGGGCTTTTATTTTTAGCTTGCGATTTAAATTTCTGCGGTTTTTACTCGGCGCAGACTTCTTACATTTGCCTTTATATCCACCGTATGCAACCCGTAAATTTAATGTGCCTTTTCTCGTACGTTACGGCCCAACATGCGGCTAATTTTGCTTAAAAATTATGTCTTGTAATTTATTCATTCCGGCCTTACGGTAAATTTGACTCCGAATTTTGGCATGATTTGACGACATTAGCGCCAAATTTGCATTTAAGTTTCGGCATACCGAACTAGATTTGCGCGACTTTTGGTCAAACAAAGTTTGACTTAGGCAAAATTCATAGCCCTCTTAAATCCGGGCTTCAAGCTTAGGGGCAAGGCAAAATAGCTAGCTTATTTGCGCCTAAAGCCTAGCCGCTCGCCTATTTTAAACGTCAAACCGATAGATAATTTCTCCTCGTCAAAAAGCGCAAACGTCACAAAACGCCTCTAAAAATTTGAATAAAACGAAATTTAGGCTAAATTTCGCCCAAATCTCATAATCCGTCTTAAATTTATTTAGCGTAAACCCGCCTCAATTTTAAGAAAAATACTATAAAATAGGCGTTTTATTTTTCAACAAAGGAAATTAATGCGTAAAGCTTTTGAAAAAATTCTGCTCTTTAGCAACGCCTTCACGCTATTTCCGGTAGTATTCGGTTTGCTTGGAGCCATCGTACTGTTTATCATAGCAAGCTACGACGTTGGCATGGTTTTTATCGACGTCTATCACTACTTTTTCGGCGATTTTCACCCCGAGAACTTCCACTCCGACGTCGTCGGCGAGATCGTGGGCGCGATCGACCTTTATCTCATGGCGCTCGTGCTTTACATCTTTAGCTTCGGCATTTACGAGCTATTTATCTCCGAGATCGAGGAGCTTAAGAAGTCCAAGCAGAGCAAAGTCCTCGAGGTACACTCGCTTGACGAGCTTAAAGATAAACTGGGTAAAGTCATCATCATGGTTCTTATCGTTAACTTTTTCCAGCGCGTTTTGCACGCAAATTTTACCACGCCGCTTGAGATGACCTATCTCGCCGCCTCGATTTTGGCGCTTTGCTTGGGACTTTATTTCTTACATAAAGGCACGCACTGAGGCTTTTTGCGAGCCTGGCTTCTGGCTCGCTTTTAAATTTCGATTCAAATTTTACCGCCGTGCCGCATGTGAATAACTTTTAAATTTCACCTTTATCATTAAGTTTTATTTCAAAATTTCTCCAAATTTAAAGCTATATAAATTTAAGTTCTATTTTAGCGATAAATACCGATTTTAAGGGCTTTAGGGATTAAATTTAAGATTACAAAATTAACCAAAATAATATAAATTATTTCACTTTTCACTCCGTGAAAAAAACGTGAAAAGTTACGTTTAATTTCAGCCTTTTTTGAGCAAATTTGATGCGATC
Organism: uncultured Campylobacter sp.; assembly: GCA_963531395.1. GTDB lineage: Bacteria > Campylobacterota > Campylobacteria > Campylobacterales > Campylobacteraceae > Campylobacter_A. Next base: position 5,727 of record CAUSIL010000008.1, on the reverse strand, counting down.
AAATTTGATCGGCACGACCCGCATCTTTAAGGCGCAAACCAAAATTTATTCAAATTTTTCGGGTTGTAAACCAGGAGTTAAATTTGATGTTTCAAAGAATAGGTATAAATTTAAAAACGGCGCAGTCTCGTCGCATGCGCCGTCAATGGGTAAATTTAATCAAAACCGGCGATCAAAATGCCGCCTAAAATCAGTCAAATAGCGAATTTACGCTTTCGTTGTGATACACTCGTCTGATCACTTCACCAAAAATCGGCGCGACGCTAAGCACTTTTATCTTTTCGTTTTCCTCGCGTAGCGGTATCGTGTCGGTTACTACTAGCTCATCCAGCGCACCGTCTGCGAGGTTTTCGTAGGCTTTGCCCGAGAGCACCGCATGCGTGCAGCAGGCTATTACCGAGGTTGCGCCGCGCTCTTTAAAGACCTTAGCCGCTTTTACTATCGTGCCGCCCGTATCGATCATATCATCGACTAGTATCACGTCCTTGCCCGCTACGTCGCCGATCACGTTCATTACTTCGCTTTCGTTAGCTTTTTCGCGGCGTTTATCGACGATAACGATATCGAGATTTAGGGCTTTTGCGACGCTTCTAGCGCGCGCTACGCCGCCGATATCGGGGCTAGCAATGATTGGGTTTTTGAGATTTTTGTTTTTTATATGGTCGTTAAAGATGATTGAACCATAGAGGTTATCGACGGGGATATCAAAAAAACCCTGAATTTGACCCGCGTGAAGGTCGATCGTGACGACGCGGTCGATGCCCGCCGTTTGCATCATATTTGCCACGAGCTTTGCCGTGATAGGCACGCGAGGAGCGGCTTTGCGGTCTTGGCGCGCATAGCCGAAATACGGCACCACCGCTGTTATCGAGCTAGCAGAGCTGCGCTTAAGCGCGTCGGTTAGGATCAAAAGCTCCATCAAATTTACGTTTGCGGGCGCGCATGTAGGCTGGATGATAAAAATATCCTTGCCGCGCACGCTCTCACCGATCTGCACGCTGATCTCGCCGTCGCTAAAGCGTTTGATCGTAGCTTCGCTAAGCGGAAGCGATAAATAATGCGAAATTTTCTTTGAAAACTCTACGTTTGCGGTGCCCGAAAAGATTTTGTAACCTCTCATAACGATTTGCCTTTGTGAAATTTTTGCTCAATTTTACCGAACTAAAACTTAAATTCGTAGATTTTGCGGTTAAATTTGAGATTTTTACGTAGCCCTAAAGCTTAAAGCGCGAGATTTTGCACAGGAAGTAAGCAGCCTTCTTTAGCGCTTTTAGTAGGCTTGGATAAATTTAGTAAATTTAGGCGACATCTCAGACTTGCGGGCGTAAATTTTAGATTTTAGGCTGCAGTTTTGCGTAGGCGGCTAAATTTAAAAACCGCACGTAAAAGCGCGGACGACAAACGCGTTTAGGCCGTAAAGCGGGCTGCGTTTGGCGGTTTTACGGCTGCGTACGCCAAATTTCGCGAAAAGCTAGGTCTTGCCCGCAGTATAAGCCAAGTCGGCAAAGCTAAAGCTACCAAATCAAACAAACAAGGCGCAAATGAGCCGAGCAAGGCTGCGCGCGACAAAGCTTTGGCACAATTTCTCTCCTACGTCATGCCTTAGCCCGCAGTCCGGCAAAAATATCCGCAAGCGCGCTAAAGTAAAACTACGCAAAAACTCTACCGCAAGTCGCAAACTAGCGCGGTAATACAAAAACCCTGGCGCAAACTTACTGCGTCGCTCCCATCATCACGCTTGCGTATTCTCCTTGCTTAGCGTCCGTTTTTTCAGGTTTTTTGATCTCGATCCTGTTTTGATCTAAGCCTGCTTTAATTAGCGCGTCTTTTACTACCTGCGCGCGCGAGTTAGCTAGCTTTATTAGCCTTTCTTTTTCTACTTCGATACTCTTTAGTGCCGCCTCTCGTTGCGCTTTTTCGTCGCCGTCTTTGACGCCTGGAGCTAGGATCGCTAACGCGCCTGCATAGTCTTTGCCTGTTTGTGCCATAGTTTGAGCGATCTTAGCGTTTAGCTTTTCGTTTTTAAACGCCTCTTCATCGACGTCCGCGTACACGGGTGTTATGCTTAGCTTCATCTTAGGCTTTGCGCTCGTTAGCTTGATAAAGTCGCCTATCTTAGCCTGCTCGGAGACTATGAGCTCGTTGCTAGCGGCCATAAAGTCGATCGTGCTTAAATCCTCGCTACCTAGCCCCAGCGCATTTCCCAAAAATCTAAACGGAGCCAGCGTGATATCGGCAAAAAGTTTTTTTACCGCCGCCCAGACGATGCCGCCGTATTTAAAATCAGGGTCGTTTAGATCGCCCTCTACCGGTAGGTCGATATTTATCTGATTGTTTTGATCGCTTAGTATCGAGATAGCAAGTGATAAAGGCAGATCTACCGCGTCTTTAGACTCGACCTTTTCGCCTAGAGTTAGCGTGTCTAGATTTACTATATTGCTGCCTTTTAGCTTAGAGTCCGCAACCTCGTAGTTTAGGGTCAAATTTAGCTTGCCTTTTTCTATCTTATAGCCCAAAAACTGCCCGCTATACGGCGTCACATCTTTTAGATCTATATCTTTAAAACCTAGTTTTATCTCGGTGCTTTTTTTAAGATCAAACGGCAGTAGCTTTAGCCCGATCTTGCTAAAGCCGCTCTTGCCGACCACGCCTTCAAAAGTACCCATCGTAGGGCGTTTTTGATCCACTTCAAATAGCACGCCCTCAAGCTTAGCTATCCTCGTAGCAAAAGGCATAAATAGCGATGCATCCGAAAAATCTACCTCGCCGCCCTCTACTAAAATTTGCTTCACAGCAAATCCGAAATCGCCCTCTTTTTTGTCTTGTTTAGCGGCTTTAGCGTCATTTGCTTTATGCTCGGTTTTTGCGTCTTTTTTGTCGGCGATGCTAGTTTTTTTAGGCTCGGCGTTTGCGGTTTTTTCGGCCTTGGCGCCGTCTTTATTTTTTACGAGGCGGCTTAAATTTAACTCGCGCTCCTTGTTTAAATGCGCCTTTAAAAACGGCGCGCTAAGAGTCACGCGCTCTAAATTTAAGAAATTTTTCGCAAACGAAATTTTAGAGAGTTTGAGGTTTTTAAAGGCAAAAACCTTATCGCCAGAGCCGTCCGCAAGCTCGATATTTGCGATATTTGCCTTGCCGCTTACGGAGGCGTCCGCCGCGTATTTTACGTTTAGCTCGGCATTTAGCTCGCCGCTTTTTAGGCTCGCGTCCAGATAGTTTTTAGCGTAGGCGAAGTAGCGAGGCAAATTTGCGTCGTTTAGCTTTACGTCCGCTTCGATATTTAGGGGTTCAGGCGTGATTTTGCCGTTTAGCGCCAAATTTAGCTTTTGCGAGCTTTTCATGTCGATTTTGGCGCTCACAGGCGAGGCTAAATTTTCGCTGATATTTTGTAAATTTACGTTTAGCCCGTCAAATTTGTGCGCTATCTTTTGCCCCTCAAAGACATGGGTTATACCTATGTCAGCACCCGTAACGGCGACGTTTTTGACGCTAAATTTAAATCCGCTCTTTGTATCTTGAGCGCTTTTTTGCTCGGTTTTTTGGCTCTTTTTTGAGGCAGTTTTTTCTGCCGTTTTTTGAGATTTGGCAGGTTTTTTCGCGCTTTCGGTTTTATTTTTTGCATTTGATTTTTTGGCGGAGGCTTTTTCGCCGTTTAAGCCAAGCTCACTAATGGCGCTAAGCTCGCCGTTTTCTTTTATATCGGTTGCAAATTTAGGCTTATTTATGCTGACGCTTTTGATGCGAAGCGCGGTTTTGGCTAGGTCTAGATCCGCGTCCTTCACGCCGATTTCGGCGATGGTAGCGAGCTCTTTGTTTTTTGTTTTTAGCGCGATTTTTTGCACTTTTACTTCGCCGATAGAAGCGGCGCTAGCGTTATTTTCCAGCGTAAATTTAGGCGCATTTATTATGAGCTTTTCTAGGCTTGCCGCACTGTTTTTACCGACTGGGGCGGAGGCGGCATTAAGCGTCAAATTTTTTAGGCCAGCTGCGATATTTTGCCCTTTTATTTTCGCGCCAAGTTCGCTTGCGTTTGCGTCTTTTAGCTTTATCTCGCCGACGCTTTTTTCGGTCAAGCTTATCCCGCTAACGCCCAGGGCTTTGAGCGCTGCGGAGGCGTTTATATCGCCTTTTTCGTCTATATCGGCCTTGAGCGCGATGCCGCTTAAATTTAGCTTATTTAAATTTGCCTGCGCCTCGCCTTTAAAGCTCGTGTTTTTAAATTTTATCTCGCTAATATTGGCCGCGAAGCTTCTTTTTTCGCTAACGTCAGCATTTACCTCGATGGCAGGCAGATCAAGCTCCTCTAGGCTCAAATTTTGCCCCTCTAGCTGCGCTTCAAACGACTTTAAATTTAAAGCTGCGTTTTTTAATGCGGCCTTGATAACGCCGCCGTCCGCGCTTAGTTCGTAGCCGGTTTTTGCATTTATAAGCGCGCTATTTATGCGCAGATCTTGCGTGTCGATGAAGCTAATCGCTACGGGGCGGACGTTAAAGTCCTTTAGGCTAAGCTCGCCGTAAACGCGAAGCGGCGCGAGATCGATGCCGCCTTGCCAGTCTAGCTTTTGCGCTAGCGTCGAGTTTGCGTCAAAAACGTGCTTGCCCGCGCTATTTTGCTCAGTATTTATGCCCGAGATTTCGTAGTTTATGCCCTCAAATTTGGCGCTAAAAGGCTGTTTTAAGCTCTCGTCCGAGTAGGCAAACGAACCGCCGATTATCTTTGTGCTGTTTAGAGCGAAATTTATGCTGCTAGTTTCGTTATTTTCGGCGCTAGTAGCGTTTGACTCGCTTAAAAACGTAGCTAAATTTAGCGTGCCGTTTTTGTCTCTAGCGATATTTACGCTTGGGCTTTCAAGGCGCAAGATATCGACCTCCGCTAGCTTTTTAAAGAGCGAAAAAGGCTTAAGCTTGACGTCGATTTGCTCCGCGCTAAAAAGCGGCGCGGTCGTATTTAGCTCAGGACGAGTAACGTTTAGCTCGAAGGTAAAGGGATTAAATTTAGCCTCCGCTACACTAAAACTCGCGTTCATATCCTTTAGCTTTGCGGGCAAGGTGTTTTTAAGAGCGTAAGGAACGCCAAAAAAGCCCGCGAGCGCGTAGATGAGCAGCAAGGCCGCGAGCGAGCCTAGGATAATAAGAGCGATTTTTTTACTTTTTTGCATAAATTTGCCTTGATTTTTTTAGCGGATTTTACTAGGAATTTGATTAAATAGCGGTTATTTTGATAAATTTGAGCGCCAAATCCAAAGCTTGATTTACGATACGTAAATTATGAAACCGGAGGTTAAATTTAGGCGCGAAATTTATAAGCTTAAGAAAGTCCTTTTAATGCGGTAAAATTTAAATAAATCGCGATTTGCCTTAAAATTTAAATCTTGCGCGCTTAATACCAAATCTAGCCATTCTGCTAGCAAGGCTTGGGCGGCAAACGGGGCAACATCGCGCTTAAAAGGCTGATTCTTAATCGAGCAAAGGACTATCTAGGCGAGATAATCGCTACTCGCCTAGATTTCAGATAGATCAAAATTTCTTCTTTTTTACGTCTTCTAAGATAACTTTAGCCATATCGTCGATTTGTGACGTTACGTCGTTTGTGACGTTTACTATGGAGATATTTTCGCGCGTGATGTTATCGATGGCGGCTACGGACTCGTTTATCATATTTATCGCGCTGGTTTGCTCCCTGATGCTCTCGCTCATCTCGTTGATGCTTTGGGCTAGTACGTTTGC